>NZ_JBFSUL010000006.1:0-22208 GCF_041467395.1 Vibrio sp. 10N.247.310.98
TTAAAATTACGATGGTAGCCTTTGAAGGCATCAGTGCTTTTCATCTCTCTGTGCCCTGTCTGGTGTTTCGAGATATCTTTTTCGGTCAGCCGGTTCGGTTTAACTTGAGGATCTGTAGCGAAAACAGCTTGCGGTTTGAAACAAGCTCTGGATTTGGTGTGGTGGTCGATAGCGATCTAAGTGCTACCCAAGAAGCCGATATTATAATTATTCCAAGCTGGCCAAATGACCTGCCAGAGCCAAGTGAGCGACTTCTAGAGGCGTTAATAGATCATCATGATAAAGGGAAGTTGCTGGTAGGGCTCTGCCTTGGTTCTTATGTTCTCGCGTGTGCTGGCGTTCTCGATGGCAAACGAGCCACAAGCCACTGGGCATTTACCGAACAATTTCAGCAGCAATTTCCTAAGGTGAATTTTGACCCAAACCCTCTATTTGTTGAACATGAGACTATCATCACCTCTGCTGGAGTAGCAGCTTCACTCGATTGCTGTCTGCACATAGTGCGCCGTTTGTGTGGTAGTGAGCTTGCGAATGATCTCGCTCGTAAGATGGTGACTGCACCATCTCGTAATGGTGGGCAGCAACAATACATACCAGCACCAGTCAACATAAAACCCCTCACAGAGACAAGTATTAACCTTGTGATTGAGCAGGTTGAGCAGAGTCTCAATCAGTCTCATTCACTAGATGAACTCGCTGAGCGCTGTGCGATGAGTAAACGTACCTTTACACGCCAGTTTAAATCCACCTATGGTTGTACATTTGGTGAATGGCTGCAAAATCGACGTTTGGTGTTTAGCCAACGTCTATTAGAAACCACGAAACTATCGATACCTCAAATTGCAGAGCAAGCGGGTTTTGGCTCTGACAGTGTATTTAGAAAGCACTTTAAATCTGCTTTTCATGTATCGCCGATTCAGTGGCGCACGACTTTCAAGCAATAGAACTCATTTCATTGAGGGCATTTTTGCGTTACATGCTACCGCCAGCATACCTTTGGGCAGAAATGAGTTTCGGAAAAGTAAACATTAGCAAATCATGAATAACTACAGGTATGGCAAAGAGGAAAAAGTTTCAACGGTGTCTCCAATTGCTTTATTGAAATACTAGTACCTGATCCCGTACTGGAATCAGGTGATTGTTATGAGAGACAAAAGACAAGACATGACCCTATTGTTTCTAATGCTGAGTCACAAGCAGTTTTTTTCCATGCTCGATTAATCATTATCAGCATTACTGATAACTTAAGCGCGTTGCAGCAAATCGGTTAAGTAAAGTGTGCATGATGTAACACAGTAATAAAGTCGCTACGATGGCAACCAAAATACTGCTAATACGGTAAAGTGCACTATATATCAGATCGCTACCTGGGGTGAGGTATTGGCCAAATAAAATCCCTAGCGTGGTCATCGCTCCAAAGCCAACCCCAGCGCCGACGTTTTCTTTGACGTGTACTTGGCTAAATAGCATTAACCCAAACCATAAAACCGGCACGACTAAGATCAACAGCCCTGACCAATCATAAAGAAACAACTGGGCTAACACACCGAATGTCACTCCAAGAAAGGTACCTATCGCACGTTTAAGGGCATAATTTAATACCCCAGTAAAATGCATCGGATAAAGTAATAAAATTGTGGCAGCTTGCGCCGACATAGAGTCTTGCAGATTAAATATCTGGAACACGACAAAAGATGCTGTGGCGATAGTTGCCCCCAGTAATACTTCATGTCGCATTCGATTTACTGATTTTGCTGGTGGTTTTTGCAATTTTCTGGGTTCAACATCAGGGATTAACGAGACCATGATATAGGCGATAATGATTGCCAGTATTGTGGCGCCGAGATTAGCGCCGATGAGACCGTTTAGATCAGTATCAGGGTAACTGGCAAAATTAAGCATGATGCTCAGATTAAGTAAACTATTGGCACCATAAAGAAAAAAACTGCCGCGGGTCATGGCGGTAAAAAAGCCAACAAACACCCCAAAAATAATCAGGGTCATTAAGACTGGATGGCCACCAAATAAACCACCGATAACGCCTACCACTAATCCAGCTGTGACAGAAGACGCCAACACCTGCCGCGCGACATGGGCGGTGAACACAGGTGCTAGCCCTAGCAATACCATAGGGGTAACAGTATAAAACACCCCGTTACTAAAGCCGAACAGTTTGCACACAGTAAAGCCAATCGTGCCAGCAGTGGCAATACGTAGACATTGACGTAAATCATTGGCTGTCATGGGATTAAATCTTAGTAACATGATTGTTGCCTTGTGTCGCTGTAATATATTTAAAATAGCGCATCTATCAAATGTATGATGTTAATAGATATAGTGCAGCATACTGATGGCTTTAATCTGCCCATGAGCTAATAAGTTCAGCAAACTATTTTCTGGCATTATCTGCACCGTCGCCCGTGCCCCCGTTGGCAATGTTCTCATGACTTCGTCATTATCTAATTGTAAATGCAATCTCATTCTTTGGGCGTCACGGACCCAGCGATCAGATTGTTGCGGAGTCGCTAAACTGCCATTGGCATCGAACTGTCCGGCGCTAACCCCAGCATCAATACTGCTGACGTGGGCGCGATATAAACGGCCTGGTTCACCGTCAAACGCAACAAGGGCTTTAGATGAAATTGAGACATCTCGTAATGCCTTTTCTCTAAAATCAGCAATAATATCCACATCATCAGAAACAAGAGCCAGCAGTGGCTGGCCAATGGCCGCAAAGCCGCCGACCATGATTTGCAAGTTAGTAACTGTGCCGTCTTGATCCGCATGAACTTGGGTATAAGACAGGTTTAATTTGGCTTGGGCTAAGCGATTTTCGGCCTGACGTACTTTTAAGTTATTGTTACCGTAAACACCGCGGCTCACTTCTAATTGCTTTAAACGGGCTTGGGTTGCCAGCAAATTTGCTTCAGCCGCAGCGGCATCGCTGTCAGCTTGATCGCGTTGCTGTTGGGATACGCCATTAGTTTTGTACAGTGCATCAAGACGCTTTGCTTCGCTGCGTTTTTGTTGTGATGTGGTTTGGCTGGCATTGACATCAGCTTGCGCCGCTAACAAAGAGGCATCTAGCTCAGCGTTATCTTGCTGGACTTGCTCTAAAGCCAACTGCGCTTCATCTACCGCTAACTTATACGGTCTAGGATCTACTTCAAACAGTAATTCACCCTTGCTAACAACTTGGTTATTAGTGACAGCAATAGTTTTAATGCGGCCATTAACTTGTGGGGTAACCTTAGTCACAACCCGAGTTGCCATAGCCTGCGGCGTTAATGGCATAGTCGCATCAGCAAACATAAAGTAACCAAATACCAGCATAAAGCCTGCTAAGGCAATTTTTGTTAGCCGCGAAAATTGTTGATCTGGTGTCATATTTGTATTCACTTACTTGTCTGTCATTTTAGCTAATTTGGTTAACGCATTATTACCAATCAGATTAATTACTCTTTCAAACTCAGTAAGTTCTTCAGCGTTTATGCCTAAGAGCAATTGGCTACGGATATTGATAATTGTTACTTCAACTTTCGTTATTAAATCGAGTCCAGCAGGAGTCAAATTGACAAGTCTGGCGCGTTTATCATGGGGGCAACAGTGGCGTTCAATGAGCCCTTGCTGTTCTAATTGGGCTAAGGTGCGCATTAAAGAGGCCAGTTCAATTTCTAAGGCATTGGCTAATACTTTTTGACTGAGGTTGTCGCCTAATCGCCACAGTTTCCATAAGGCTGTCCAGCGTGGGTAAGTTAACTCTAAAGGGGCAAGTTCAATGTCAACAGCGGTGCGCCATAAGCGATGCAGACGCCCCAATTGTTCTGCCAGTGATAGCTCTTTCATATGGTCGAATTCTTTTTGCATCATGGTTACCATTTACCTAGCGTGCTAACTATTATACTTGGTTAGCACGCTAAGTAAATTATTTTATACTATCAAAATCGCCTCATAAGCCTAAATCCCCTTAAAGTAATGAAAAAAAAGAATAAAAATGGAAGTGAAATAGGACATCCGATCTTTTACCAATAAATTTTAACCCAGCCAACCCAATCGCTGAGCCAGAAACACAGTAGATGACAAAAAATATTAGCTAACGCGCCCATTCAGTCACAAAATAAACGGAAGCGGAATTTTAAAGAAAAATATGTAGGATTTTTGAGATTTACAGGTGGCGTTGTTGAACAATTCCTCCCTAAGAGCGTAGTAACCCCAAGGGCTGCGAGCAATTAAGCCACTTCATTTCTTACGGGCATACCTAACAACGGGGGGGGGGGGCAGGTCTTGCCTTTTGCCACTATACGGCTGACTCGTGAATAATGTAAGTCGAAGTGATTCCCTATTTGCTTTTGCGTATAGCCACCGCTATTAAATGCAGCAATAATGGCATCATTTCTACTAGGCGCTGAGTCTTGGTACTCCTTTAGCGAAAGAGGTTTAGCACGTCGCTGTTTTGCCGGAACCTCTTTGATATCTCCCTCTGCTAAATTCAAATTAGGAAGGGCTTTGTTTCCTAATTGGATCTCAGATAGAAACGGCCAGTATGGGTGATTATTAGGCTATTTCTATCGTTTTAGGCATACCTAACCCTGTGAGCTTATTCAACGCTTTAATCATGGCGTAGGTTTCACCAACCTGAGCATTATAGTTTCTTAAACTTAATCGCCCACCAAACAGTGTCTTTACACGGAACATAGCCGTCTCTGAAAGTGACCGTTTATGGTAACCGTACTTCTTTTTCCAATGTTTATTTGAGCCGTATAATTTCTGGCAAGCTACCGCCAGATTACGGGGGTGACCTCGTAACCAAAAAGCAGCACCTTCTCTCGGTGGAATAAGTGGAACAGCTTGTTTAATACGTATTGCTTCGTAGCATTGTCTTGTATCGTAAGCTCCATCACCAGATATCTCATTGATTCTACGACGAGTTTGATTCAGTAAATTAGGAAGAGCTTCACCGTCAGTGACATTCGATAAACTTAACTCAGCCGCAATGATTTCATGAGTGCCAGTGTCTACGGCTAAATGGAGCTTACGCCAAACTCGACGCTTCCCGTCAGTACCATGTTTTTTTACTTTCCATTCACCTTCACCGTAGACCTTTAGCCCTGTTGCATCAATGGCTAAATGCTGTATTGCGCCTCGGGTCTTTGTCTTGAATGACACATTAACCGTTTTGGCTCGTTTACTGATGCATGAATAATGAGGACATGACAACGGGAGTTGAGCGAGTTTGAAAACAGAATCGATGAATCCTTGTAACGCTCTCAACGGCATCGCGAATACTCGTTTAACCATGAGGGCGGTCGTAATGGCTAAGTCACTAAACAATCGAGGTCGACCTCGTTTACCTTGCTTGAGTTGCTTCCACTGTTGAATCGCTTCCTCATCAATCCAGAATGTCAGTGAACCACGATTGATTAGGGCTTGGTTATATTGTTTCCAGTTAGTTGTTCTGTAGCGAGGCTTTGGCATTGCTCTAAGTATGTGAGTGAACTTAGATGATCTGATCGTAGCTTTAAGCATTAGTTCCCTGATTTAGGAAACAAAGCCGTGTGGGACAGATATATCTTATGTCGGCTGGATGATAAAAAGGGTATACAGAGAATGTTGCATCCTCATTCTTTTGAAGACACCAGTCCATAGACTCGTTCCAAGAACCGTGAATAGACTCAGACATCATCCCGTAAGTATACTTGTATAGGTCCTCGTATGAAATTTCCTTGAATATGTCAAAAAAGGTCTTCCCTTGAAGCTTCCATCGATTTTTCTTCTGTACCTTAAAGTCTTCTTCTGTGAAGCCTTCCAAGTCCATTTTCTCATGAACTGACTTAAGAAGCCGTTTTCCTGCTTTGGTCTCAAAAAATCTAGAGCCTTCCTTTAATTCGCGAAGTATTCTCAACCTATCTTTGTATGAGCACTTTCTGTAATCTTCAATTACATCAGATTCACTTAATAACAAATATTCGGCAGTTACTGCTGCTTCGATTAACGGCCTTTCTAAAATACTTATAATTTCTGCATTATCCTGTTCGTAGTAGATTACAACTTCTTTGAGTAACTTCCAGATCCTCGTTAGTAATCCTAAAATAGGAGCATCTTCTAAGTTGAAGCCAGTAGGATTGCGCTCGATGTTTCGAATCCTTGTAATGCAATCATAAATCTCTGCCACATCCTTTACGAAAGTGCCCGTAAATCTATTTATGTCTTCTAGTGTCCTTAAACTATCGCCAACATAAGCTTCGTCGTATCGACTTATGATTTTTTCTATTTCGTCCAAGCGAATTTGCTCCTGTTTGGTGATGTTCTCTCGACGCAGTAACCACAGTACATGCATTAGTAAAAGTTGGTCAAATGGCAGGTTAGGGAAATGAGAGTCAACAATAGGCTAAGAAGAAATGGGGCAAAACCTTGTTAGGTGATCCGGTAACCGTTAACTCAACTCACTTCCGGGCAAAGCGTCGTCCACAGCCCTACTTCCCCCACACTTAGATTAATTTAAGCACCCCATTCACATAACCTCGCTGGTAAACCTCTATGCCATTTTCATCTTTAACTTGCCCCGTCGGCATCACAACCCATCTTTTTTCATCCATAAACTCGTCAGAAATGGCAAACCGCAGAGCCTCCACTTCTATTGGTGTCAGCTGATTTGAAGTAGCCGCCACCTGAGGCTGAGATTTAGTAGTCCGGTCTATGACAATATCGGCATTCGCTTTTAATACGTTAAGCTGGTCTCTGTATTTGTTCCTCTCCGCAATTAACGAACCGACAACCGCTCGAATGACTGGATCATCGATAGACTCCAGTATGCGTTGGTCATTATTGTTGAGAAGCTGCTTTTGACGCACCGAGAGTGGCTTCTTACGAGTCGTTCCCGAATAGGCTGCCCACGCATCAATCAATTGCTGAAAATGCTTTCCTGTTCGATTACGAATGGTTTGTGTCGAAGGTCCACCTTGTTCTTGAGATAACTTTCCAATCGTGACAATAGAGAAGTCCAATGACTTCATCTGGCTTTGTTGTTCTAGAATTTGGTGCAATGTTCTTAGCGCTGTCGTTGTGCGGGCTGTTGCTCTTGAGCAAAGCTCTTCTAATACGATATGTGGATCAACGGGGCTAGCCATTTTTAGTCACTCCAACTTTGTTTTTCGATAAATCGGCAAGACGTAAAATATTAATTCCGGTTTGAGATTCAATAGCTTTAACCCCAATCTCCAACAAACCCGCGTCTTGTAAATACGTTTCCGTATCAAGATACGATGCGATGAGACCCATCGCTTTGGTTTTATCAAGTTCTCCTGTCGCTTTGAGCATGGCATTAATCATTGCATTGCCCGCTAACAGTTGCGTTTCATCATCAAGTTGCATCAAAAATGGCATGTAACCCGATTGCATTAGCATTGAATTCAACTTGTTTGAACGATGAGTGATCGCGGGTGTTTTTCTTAAATCATCCCGCAGATCGGCGTAAACTTCTGCGTCATCACACAGTTGTATCAATTGCCTAAATTCAGAGTCTGTATCTAGAAAGCTAAAGAAGGGAGAGATCTCGGCATGTGAGCCCATTGCGACGACTTTATCCGCTGTATCTTCTGGCAGGCGCTGCTCTTCGATATTAATGAGCTTACGAATGATCTGAAAACACGCGACTAAGTCTTTACAGTATTCATCCGCACCAATTTTTTGCTTTTCAATGCGTCGATCTATTTGATGCAAATACTCGTATTTTTTGAAAGGCTCATTATTCACCTCACAAAAGTACTCTTCATCCAACAACTCAGCTTGCTCAGCTTCTAATTCTGCTGCGATTTTGGCTGATTCAGAGGCGTGATAGCTAAGGTTGTTAAAGTGAGCGGTTAATGAATGGATGTATTTGATGTCGGTGATAAACCAGCGACAACGGACGCAATTTTCAATTCCATGAGGAACAGGGCCATACAAGTCCGCTTGATTACGATTCGCTTTTTTTAGTTTTTCACCACCATTCCAGCAACCTGCAATTGAAGTGTTTTCCACAAGGGGCGTGGTATTCCCTCCTGCTAAACAAATACCTATCGCTTTTTCCTGCCATCCTGCGGGGTTCCTCACCCTTAGTACCGTGCGCAGCGACTCAATATCTGTATAAGCGGATTTTAAGCCGATCTGCTCTATCGATTTATTGACCAAAAATGAATGCAAGCTTGCGTCGTTTTGTTCTTCAATTTTGCTTTCTGCCACCTGCATTTTTTTCGCCATCATCACAGGCGAGATCTTAGTGTAATGCATCGTCATGATGAGCCTACTGTGACCCACCAGTAATTTGGATAATACCGGCGCGGGGATTTCCCCTTCGATGGTGTAGCAAGTGATAAGCGAGACACGTAATGAATGCAGTGGGAAGAACGTCTTACGATGATTGGTAGGGTCAATAAAATTAACTTTACTACCGTCCGTTAATTTATGGTCATCTTCATGAACATCCTGTTCGAGTTGCGCCATTAAATTAACCCAAAGTGTATTCAAATACCCTTGGGTTATCGGCAATTTCTTTTCACTATTTATGGTGGCGGCGGCATTGCGGAACAAAAAACAAATGTTGCCAATTTCATTGCGCTGAATATCAGTTTTTGTGCTTCCAAAATGTTTGTAATCAAGCTGATGAATAGAGGTTGCTTCCGTAATAGGGTTGTATTTCTGTTGCCAGTTGCGCAGTTTTTCTAGCCAATATAAGACCTCTTCATGCTGCCAAGGGATCACATAGCCTCGCGTGATTTCATCCTTATTCTTATCAGCGGTCTTATTAGTATTAATGTAAAGACCTGTCATCACATCGCCAATGTCTGGTGTGATGATTCGGTGAAATACACCTTTTTGCCAAGGGTGCTTTTCACTGCCTTCAACAAAATCATTCATTTCGTTAGCAACCCAACTTCCACTTTCGTAGCGCCACGTATCGGCTTCACCAGAATCAAGCATACGAACCTGAAAAGTACGTAATGGAAGTTGCAATTTTAGGTACAGTGCCATTGCGCGAACGGGGGACCAAATCACATAAAAATGCTCACCTTTCTTAAACGGTTTTAGCACTCCATCAATTCTAATACTGCGAGGCTTATCTACTTTGATTTTCCGCCATACAAAATCAGGGTCATCTTTATCAATGACAGAGCCGTCAACAATAAACCAGTCTCTTTGATGCCGGCCATTCAATATAAATGCGTCACTTTGCTCAATCGCCCATTTCCAGTCTGAAAAGTTTCCCCTTTCAATCGGACAAAGAGTTTTTCGCAACCGTTTAATGTAGGTATAAGGTAAAGCGTTGTAGACCGTTTCTTGATTTTTAACTGGATTAGACCCCTTTTGAAAAGGGTTTTTGAACATAGCAACCAACTCACCGTCATCATCCGGTTGCGAGTAATATGTGGTTATCACCCAATCGATAAACGAGCACACCTCATTGTTTTGTCGAACCCTGTAGCCTTCCGACAATTCGAATTGACCGAGAAACTGATCATAATCTTGCGGACCCATTTCGAAAAACTCGACGGGATCAATAATAAATTTCGGAACTAAGTATTCATCCAAAAACCGGTCCAATGCATTCTTCTTATGATCAATGCCATACTTCTTTTGATGCAACCACGTCGCCGCAACCTCTCGCCACGTATCCCAACCCGAACCATTCTTTTCGGTGAACCAATTAAATTCATAGTCTATTGATTTCATTTAGTTCGTTTCCCAAATTTTGGCGCTTTACCTGAAAACAAACCGTCGGGATCAATATCTTCGAACCCAGATTCCATAATGGTTTCCCAACTCAGTTCAACATCTTGCTTGAAGTTCGCATACTGCTGACCATCAAGCTTCTGCGTGGCACGCTCGCAAGCAAGTGTGACATCACGGACGCCTGGTTGGGTGTAGATCGACTGAGATAATAGAGAAGAGTGATGCAGTGCTTTCTTAATGAATCGCACATCTACCCCTGCATTAGACATGCGTCTTCCATAGGCATGGCGATGTCCATGAGGTGAACGACCTTCTGGCTTCGATGCAAGTTGACCTATTCTGCCCATACCCGCCGCATAGCTTTGATTGAAAGCATTTAGCGTTAATGCGTTACCTAGTTGCCGTCTAGAAAAAGAAACAAAAGCGTAAGGGTGATTGCGCTGAATAGGGAGCAAAGCAAATAAATATTGCTGCCATAAATAAGCAAACACTTCCCCGTAATAAGAGGGAAACCAATGAAGTTGAATATAGTTATCATCGTGATCGACCACTTTGGTTTTCCAACCAACTCTGGCGGTACCCGTGAGTTTATTGCGTGGTGTTAGGTGATACTTTTCAGCAAGGTAAGCCGAACGCGTACTTTGTCGTTTTCTACCGACCCAATGATTCGGTGCCTTGCCATCTTCAGGATGATATAAACGAACGGTAACACTATCAGAGTTCATTGGATCAAGAAACACATCATCAACCCACAAATGCAGGGCATCACTCTCTCTAACCCCAGCTCCGTGCATCAACAGTAAAATCAATTGATCACGAATAGCTACTCTTGAATCTCTCGCACTACCGACACCGTCGATAAAAAATGCTTTAAACAACTGCTCGGGAAATGAAATCGCATCACCATCCACTTTAATCACATCTTTTTTTCCGCGAACTTTTCTTACTCTTTTTAGTAGATCTGGAATCGCATTTTTTTTGATATGGCCAAGGAAGTTATGTTGGTTTCTCTTATGCCACGCGGCGTAATTGAGTCGCTCTTGGTGGGTGGTTGCTTCTTCAAAGTCGTTAAGACTGCTTGTATTTTTATGGATAGAGAGCCAATCCGTTAATCCATTCAATGCAGATAAAAGCTGATTAACGTTGGAGACGGATCGAGGTAACCAAAACAAACCTGATGAATCAAACCCTGCTTTGTCGATGGTCCCCGATGATAGTCGTTGTACAAAAGATTGAAATAGAAGGTTCGGTTCTGAGAATAGTCCCCGATTGGCTTCCATGTATTCCAGTAATAACTGACATGCAAACACAACTCGGTTCATCCAAGGTAGGCTTTTTATATGAGATTGGCTAATGACGTAATCAAGCAGAGGTTCGAACGCGCCCTGTTCGGTAACAAGTACGGGAATGTTGAGCATTAAGCCTGAGTGATCAATCTTGATCTGAGCTTGAATTTTAACGATTGCAGTCATTCGACACCATATCAAACTAAGTTGGTATTAGTAGGTATAGTATATTTTTTGCTATTGATCTAACGACAAAAGCCAGAGTTAGGAAGTTCCTAACTCTGGCTTTTTAAGGCGGAGTACTGCAATTAGTACATATATCAATGCTATAGATATAAGTTAGTTTGCAAACATCATAAGGGGTGGGAACCCAGCCACATCCCGGCACACAAGTCACTCGCTGCGGCTGCTCCCTTCCAGGCCTGACCGAGTTCACGAGCTATTGTTGCGGGAGGACCAGGCCCCCATAGATTCGTTTTCTAAGAGGCTTGCCTCAAAGAGTGATTGGATTATTAAGCATCACAGCAACCATTGCAAGCCCTTCCACCCTATTTTTGAACAATTGCGGTCTAAGTGCTTATCCTTTATTCAAACCATTAGAAAATCGCAGGTAAATTCACCATTTACCTGCATTTGGAAGGTTTGGATTGCTGGAGTACTAGATATCGATGTCTTCGTTATCTTCTGTGCGAATGATGTAGTCTGTCATCCACGCGGTACCTAATAGACACAACCACACCACAAAGACTGGGCTCGGTACTTCGATGCTTGGAGTAATCACCAGAGCCGCAAAACCGACCGTTGGCAGTGTCCAACACAGTAGTTTATTCCAGCGGAAGGTTTTCAAGCGCGTCAGCGTTTCCATCGATGCCATGATGCCCGTTACACACAAGGCAACCAAAGCGGCATAAGGTAAATCGGCTATCCATAATGGAAGTATTAAGCCTAATGACCACCAGCTGTGTCGGCTGGCAGGCTTAAGATGATTTGCCGCCCACCAAATCACGATGATTGATAAGGTTTGAAGTGTGGTAACCCACGGGACACCTTCAAGCTTGCCTGCTGATTGTGTCACCATGATCCCGACCTGCAAAGTAGTCACAATCAAGCCGGAAATAATCACGACCGACAAACTACTGCGTCTTGAGAAGACCACCATCAATAACGGGAATAGTACCCACGCACTGACAGACAGCGTGATAGGCTGCAAAGGAAGGGTTAGACCATAAGTGGTCATGGAAACAAGCAAAGCTAATCCTGCTATGCCCCCCTGCGGTAAAATCCATAAAGCAGGAATTACCATTGCAAGCACCGGGATATCTCCCTCACTTAAACTGATTGCTCTCGCGCAAACAACCGCTAATAATGTGGTGATCAAGAACTGAAACGTTGTAAATACCATAGCCCTCTCCTTCTACCGATCCGTGGTACCATACCAATCGTAGTAATTAACTGGTCACCCTAGCTTGTTAAAAAACTCGATAACCTCGTTAGATTTTTTGATTGTAGAATAACTACTTATCAAAACTTCTTATCAAAAAGAGCGGCCTTGCTCTCAAGCTTTTTCCCTGCGCTATTTTTGAACACTTACTTACTGTGATTGGTATTTATGAACTAGGAACATTTAGTATGGACCAATTTTTGAGCCAAATCTTTGCTGTGATTCACCAAATTCCATATGGAAAAGTAACAACTTATGGAGACATAGCACGTTTTTCAGGATTTCCGGGCTATGCGCGCCATGTTGGTAAAGCGCTGGGTAACCTGCCAGAAGGTAGCAAACTGCCTTGGTATCGAGTGATAAACAGCAAGGGTGAAATCTCTTTAAAGGGTGATTCGTTCGACCGACAAAAGCAGCATTTGGTTAAAGAAGGGATTGAGGTGAGTGATGCAGGAAAGATCAAACTCAGAATATACAAATGGCAGCCCTAGAGCTGCCACTAATCGCTGATTCAACTGGCTAAGTTAAGCCAATCAAGATGCCTTAACAGTGGCATCGACTTCTGATTAACGAACACCAACCAAACGTAGGTCTGCTTGCTGTGTATTTTCTACATCAGTAATTACTGACTTAATCGTGTCAGTAGTGAAACGCAGTTTGCCGTCAACATGAATCGATGCGCGCATGTTGTAACGGTGGTTAGCTTTAATTTTGTCGTTGTCGTAGCTCAGCTCGAATGCGAACGGTACTTGCTTACCGTCTGTGGTGAACTCTTGAGTTGCGATAACCGTCGATGGTGCATCAGCCAGTGAGATATCTTCTAGCGTAACGGTAACCACTGCATTCTCTGGCAATGCAATTCTTTCACGGTAGCTTACTGTTCCTGAAATCACTTGAGTGTTCTCTGCAACCACTTCCTGAGAAGCGCTCGTTTCTGATGTTGCTTGGCAACCAACAAGTAGGCCAAACGATACTAAAGACGTAATAAGAATTAGAGCCTTTTTCATATTCAATTTCTCTCAACATGTTTGCCGGACTCGGCAAATCTACTCACCAATTATAAGAGAGCTTTCATATTCTGTCTTGAAACCCTATGATTTATTGACAGATATCTGACTAAGCTAAATGATTAACACCATAATCTGACACCCATTTTACGAAGAGGAATGCTGGCGATGAGTCAACCTTTACAAGAATTACTAAGTTTACTTCAGCTAGAAAAACTGGAAGAAGGTTTATTCCGTGGGCAAAGTGAGAACCTAGGCCTACCACAGGTATACGGCGGTCAGGTATTGGGACAAGCGCTTTCTGCTGCTCGTTATACCGTTCAAGACGACCGTAGTGTTCACTCGTTCCACAGTTATTTTCTGTTTCCCGGCGATCCTGAAAAGCCAATCATTTACGATGTTGAGAACCTACGAGATGGACGCAGCTTTAGCACACGCCGTGTAAAAGCGATTCAAAATGGCCGCCCTATTTTCTATCTCACTGCTTCTTATCATGGCGATGCGCCAGGGTTTGAGCACCAGATTTCAATGCCTGATATTCCGGGACCAGAGAACTTTGCCTCAGAAACTGAATTAGCGAGCCACATTGCGGAATTCTTACCAGAGAAACTGCGCAAAACCTTCTGTGGCGAAAAGCCGATTGAGATGCGTCCGGTGACGGTGGTAAACCCACTGAAACCTAAGAAGACGGAAGCGAAACAATACCTTTGGGTAAGAGCGAATGGCGCGATGCCAGACAACCACTTGATCCACCAATACCTGCTTGCCTACGCATCGGATTGGGGATTCTTAGTGACGGCGCTTCACCCACATGAAGTCTCTATCATGACGCCAAATTTTCAAGTGGCGACGATTGACCACTCAATCTGGTTCCACCGCCCATTCAAAATGGACGAATGGCTGCTTTATGCGATTGAAAGCCCAACGGCAGCGAACACTCGCGGCCTAGTGCGCGGCGAGATCTTCAACCAGAAAGGTGAGCTGGTAGCGACAGCAGTACAAGAAGGTGTGATGCGTTTTACTAAATAGCACTCAAATAAATAGCGGATAAACGCTTCTTACAAGCCCCAAATACGCACAAACAAAAAGAGGCTAGGTTTAATACCTAGCCTCTTTCTTTAATGACGCTTAAGAAAACTCGTCACGCAAAAATCAATAAAACCTACTCAACTTCTAACGTTGGCTCAAACTCGCCTTGAACTCGCGTTTTAATGCCATCACCTGCGTCTCGTAGAAGGTTAAATGGCGATAACACTACGCCTTTCACCGCGCCCTCAGCGGCTCCCTGAGCGAGTTCCTTACTCTTATCAGCTAACAAATTAGCTTGTGCCAAAATACCTGGGACTTCCGCTCGTAGCATTTCAGATTCCGTGACGATGACAGGAATAGTCTGTTCGCGGTAAGACTTACTTTCAGCGAGCATTGGTGGCATTACGTCTACGCGGTATCTCTTTAATTCAGTTAATGTTGGTGGAATAACATCGGTTCTTACCTGCTCGACTTCCGTTCGAACATTTTTCACTTCATCTAATATCGCAGGGATTTTGTTGTCGACCGAGGCTACGGTTTGATTCACATCATCGATCGTCTTTCTAACTTCTTCGACAGTGTTTAACACCTGAGGAGCAAGATCGCTGACATGTTCTGCAAGCGCTAATAGCTCTTCTACTTTGAGCCCTTTGGTGAGGCCCGATATGTCTTCGATAACTTGCGGGTAAGTATCAACGATTTCACCGACTTTATTAGTCAATGAGTAGATGGTGTAACCCAAGTAAAAAATGGCGACCGCCAGTACCAGCTGGATAGCGGTAGATACTTTTGCAAACATGAATAATCCTTTTCTTTATCGCAGAGACGAGATCTAAACTGAGAAGATAGTTAAACTAAAGCGATAGTTAATCTATTACTAGGCGCAGCTTAAAGCGGCAATGCTGTCGTGTACTTCAATGGTTCCATCGCAAACGTCGAGGTCACATTAGAGATACCATCAATGCTATTCACCAAGCGCTTATAGAAATCATCAAAGCACTTCATGTCTTTAACCTGAACCTTCATCATATAATCATATTCGCCAGCCATGCGATAGAACTCCATCACTTCTGGAAATTCCGACACAGTATTCACAAAACGACCATACCACTCATGAGAATGATCACTGGTTTTAATCAATACGAACGCGGTAAAAGAAAGATCGAGCTTTTCGGGATTCAGTAACGCCACTCTTTTCTCAATAATGCCGTTCTCTTCGAGGCGCTTAAGTCTTTTCCAGCAAGGCGTTGTGGTGAGATTGACTGCTTCAGAAATGTCATTCAATGACAGAGTGCTGTCTTCTTGCAGTAATCCTAATATTTTTTTATCTACGGCATCTATCACACTTTCACCAAATCGCATTTAAAGAGAATTATTTTCTACAATTTAAGCAAAACAAAGCAAATATGGCAAAGTTTTTCTCTCCAATTGTAGCTAAATTAGAACCATACCAATTACAAAGAATTCCTACACTCGATCAGGAGAACGCTTATGTGCACTGACCATCAATGGATTAATAACGCGATTCGTAAAATTGAAGCCGATTACCAACGCTCAGCGGATACGCACCTTATCAAGCTCGAACTACCAAGTATCGAAGGCATTGATGTTTACCTTAAAGATGAAAGCACACACCCAACGGGCTCTTTGAAGCACCGCTTAGCGCGTTCTCTGTTCTTATACGCTATCTGTAACGGTTGGGTTGGCCCAGAAACCACGATCATTGAATCTTCATCGGGCAGTACTGCGGTGTCTGAAGCTTACTTCGCTCGCCTACTTGGCCTTCCATTTATCGCGGTAATGCCAAAATGCACAGCGAAGAAAAAGATCGAGCAAATTGAATTCTACGGCGGCCAAGCGCATCTTGTGGACCGCTCAGATGAAATTTACGATGAGTCTCGCCGTTTAGCAGAAGAATTGAATGGTCACTACATGGATCAATTTACTTACGCTGAGCGCGCAACCGACTGGCGTGGTAACAACAACATCGCGAACTCGATTTTCAATCAAATGCAGATGGAAGATCACCCAGTTCCGGCTTGGGTAGTAATGAGCCCAGGTACTGGCGGTACTTCAGCGACGATTGGCCGTTTCATTCGCTACCAACAACATGAAACTAAGCTTTGTGTTGTGGACCCTGAGAACTCTGTATTCCACGAATACTTCCAAACAGGCAATGCGAACGTGAAATGTAGTACATTCAGCAAGATTGAAGGCATTGGTCGCCCACGAGCAGAACCAAGCTTCATTCCTGGTGTGGTTGACGAAATGCGTAAAATCCCAGACGCAGCAAGTATCGCAACGACACATTGGTTATCTGACATTCTTGGTCGCAAGGTCGGCGCATCAACCGGGACTAACATGTACGGTGTACTTCAGCTAGCCAGTGAGATGAAAGCGCGTGGCGAAAAAGGTTCTATCGTGACTTTGCTATGTGACAGCGGTGAGCGTTACCTAGATACTTACTTCAATGACGAGTGGGTAAATCTGAATATCGGTGACCTACAACCTTATGCAGCGAAGTTAGAAGCTTTCTCGCAAACGGGTGAGTTGGCTTAAGTTCAAAACCGATAGTTCGAAATAGAAAAGAGCCCTTGATGGGCTCTTTTTGTTTATTCATTCTATTAATCAGCCACTAACGAGAACAAATTACTCTGGCTTCTGCTTCGCTTCAAATGCCGCAAGTTGTTCAGGCGTCGCTTTTGGTTGATGGTTTTGTTTCCACTCATCGTAAGTCATGCCGTATACACGCTCACGAGCGTCATCGATATCCAAGTCTAAGCCTTGTTGCTCTGCTTCCGCTTTGTACCATTTACTGAAACAGTTTCGGCAGAAGCCAGCCAAGATCATCAGATCGATGTTCTGCACATCTTTATTGTTATCTAGGTGTGCTAGCAGGCGACGAAAGGTTGCTGCATCCAGCTTATCTTGTTCTTCTTGAGAAAGATCTTTGTATTTAAATTCAGCCACTTTACTTTCCTTTATTCGATCTATTGTATTAATTCGTTGAGCTCTGTTTGTTATACAAAAAAAGCCTGCAATTCGCTAGGAGCAAACGCAGGCTTTTCAATATTGTTACACTATTCCGTGTTCATTAATCGTGCGTGTTCATTAACCGTGAGAGGTTCTTCCCACGTTGTCATGGCTAAGCTCTTTATTAAGTTCCGCTTCCACGTGACCCGGAGAGCGTGTTGATCCTGAAATCAGTCGGTACATCGCAGGGATAACGAACAGAGTTACCAATGTCGCGAAGCCCATACCGAAGAAGATAACCGTACCCACAGCCACTCGGCTTTCATAGCCTGCGCCCGTTGAAGTAATCAATGGAATTGCACCAGCCAGCGTCGTGAATGCCGTCATCATGATTGGACGTAAGCGTCGAGCAGAAGCATCAATGATCGCCTTTTCAAACTCAATACCACGGTCACGAAGTTGGTTAGCAAACTCTACGATCAAGATACCGTTTTTGGTTACCATACCGATCAACATGATCATACCAATCTGGCTGTAGACGTTGAGCCCTTGACTCATCAGCACCAAGCCTAAGAAGCCACCGAAGATACCCATAGGTACGGTGAACATCACCACCAGCGGGTTAATGAAGCTTTCAAACTGCGCGGCCAGTACCAAGTATGCGACCAGCATCGCTAGCGCAAACACCACTAGGATACTTGATTGGTTCTCTTTAAAGTCTTTTGACTCGCCAGAGTAGCTCACTGAAATATCACCCGGTAGCTGTTCAATCGCTTGTTCATCAAGGAAATCGAGCGCGTCACCCAGCGTGTAACCTTCCATTAGGTTCGCTTTAATGGTCACCGATTTCTGCTTGTTGTAGTGCGACAAACGAATCGATGAAGCCACTTCTTCAATGTGCGTCAGCGTATCAAGTGTAACCAGCTCACCAGACTGAGTTCGCATGTAGATTTGGCTTAGATCGTTCGCGTTGTTGAAGCTGTTTTCATCACCACGCAGATACACGTCGTACTCTTCACCACGGTCAACGAAGGTCGTTTCACTGCGGCCGCCAAGCATGATTTCTAACGTATCTGAAATGTCTGAAACGCTAACACCTAGCTCTGCTGCACGCTGCTTATCTACGGTTACTAATAACTCTGGTGTTTTCTCAGAGTAATCGATGTCCGCACCTTCCATCATTGGAGAGTCTTCAGCCGCTTGCTTTAACAGTTCGCCCCACTTCTGAAGCTCAGAGTAATCAGAACCACCCAGTACGAATTGAACAGGCTCACTTGAACCACCTTTGAAGCCCGGCATGAACGGGAATACACGTACATCAGGAATACCATTTAAAGATTTACGAACTTCGTTCAACGCTTCCTGAGCGGTTTCATCACGTTCGTCCCAATCTTCCAGGATCATGATAACGAAGCCCGTTTGGTCGCCAGCATTACCACCAAACGCTGGTGATTGAATACTAAATGACTTCAAGAAACCTTGACCAAGCAGCGGCATTAGGCGCTCTTCAACGATGTCCATATTGGCAGACATACGGTTGTAACTGGTTGCATCAGCACCACGAACAAACGCAAAGATAACACCACGGTCTTCTTGTGGCGTCAGTTGCGACGGCACTTGTTGCATCAAGCCATAACTACCGCCCATACACGCGATAATAATGATTGGAGCAGCCCAACGCCAGTTTAAAGCACGGCGCAATACCGCTTTGTATCCTGCTTCTAGCTTGCCAAACACACGTTCTACAAATCGATTGAAGCGATTTGGTTTCACGTTCGCTTTCAGGATCTTACTACCCAGAACCGGCGTTAACGTTAATGCTACGACAGACGAGAAAATCACTGACATCGCCAACAGTACCGAGAACTCCGTAAACAAAAGACCGACCATGCCATCCATGAACGAGATTGGCAGGAACACCATAACCAGTACTAGCGTTGTTGCGATTACCGCGAATCCTACTTCACGCGTCCCTTTATAAGCCGCAAGCAGTGGCGATTCACCACGTTCAATGTGGTGGAAGATGTTCTCAACCACTACGATAGCGTCATCAACCACCAGACCTATAGACAGAATCAGTGCCATCAAGGTGATTAGGTTAATAGAGAAACCAAAGTAGTAAGCCGCAATAAACGACGAGATTAGCGACACAGGAACGGTTACCGCTGGAATCAGTGTTGCACGCGCTTGACCTATGAAGACGTAAAGCACGAGGATAACTAAACCACCCGTAATAAATAGTGTGCTGTAAACCTCTGAGATCGAACGATCGATAAAGACAGTTGAGTCATAGTCGACAGCCAAACGAGTCCCGTCAGGCAGGAACTTCTGAATCGCCTCAACTTCTTTATGGACTAAATCAGCAACCTCAAGTGGGTTCGCATCTGACTGAGGCACAATCCCCATACTAACGTTAACAACACCGTCGCTTTTAAAGGTCGAATTCTCGTTTTCTGCGCCAATGTACACATCTGCTACGTCTTTTAAGTAGATAGGTGTATTATCAGAGGCACGTTTTACCACTAGGTATTCGAAATCTTCCGCTTCAGTGTAAGAACGAGCGGTACGAACCGACATCACAATCGCATCGTTACGTACTTCACCACCCGGGCTTTCAATGTTCTCACTGTTTAACGCAGAAGTGATGTCCGAAGTAGTAACGCCACGACCTGCCATCTGCGCAGGTTTCAGCTTCACGTACATTACTTTGTACAAGCCACCCGAGATATCCACCGAGCTCACACCTGAGATCAAACTAAAGCGGTCAATCAACACACGTTCGGTGTAATCGGTTAACTGCGTTCGGTCCATCTCCGTCGAGCTTAAGTTGATGTAGACCGAGGCTTCACCACTACCATTGTTCTTATAAACAATTGGGTCGTCGGCTTCATCTGGCAACGAACGCTGAGCACGCGCTACGGCATCACGAACATCACTGACACCAGTATTGAGGTCGTAACCAAGCTCAAAAGTAATCGTGATACGCGACATACCGTTACGCGTTGTGGATTCGATCTCATCGATACCACTGATGCCGGATAACTGGTCTTCAAGATTGGAGGTTATTTGACTTTCAATGATGGTGGCAGACGCACCCTCATAACGAGTACTGATCGATACCACCGGGCTTTCAATATCCGGCATCTCACGAACTGCAAGCTTATTGAAAGAGACAATACCAAACACAACCAAAAGCAGACTCAATACGACAGCCGCTACTGGTCTCTTTACAGAAACATCAGATAACAACATTAGTTAGCGCCTTCTTGTGCTGCTGTATTTTCATCAAGTTTAGCTGGGCGATTAACGGCAAGCTCTTGAACCAAGACTCCGTCACGCATGTTCACGATACCTTGCACCACGATCTTCTGGCCAATCTCGATGCCCTTGTCGATCACAACTTCGTTATCGATACGTGCCCCGAGGAAAACTTCAGTACGAGTCGCTTTGTTGTCTTCGCCAATAACATAGACAAAACGCTTAGTACCAGAATACTCAAGCGCTTGAACTGGGATGATCGGCGCTTCTACAGGAGGGAAATCCATATCAGCGGCCACTAGCATGCCCGGCTTTAGGTAATCATTATTGTTGTCAAAGTGGATTCGAACTCGAAGGTTCAAGGTTTCAGCATTAATACGAGAATCAATGCCTACCACTGTGCCAGTGAACTGAGTCTCGCCCCACGCACTGGTGCGAGCCGTCACTGTCATGCCTTTAGACAGCTTAGAAAGGTAACGCTCAGGAATTTGAAGATCTAACTGCATCACAGACAAATCATCTAAAGTCACAAGCTCAGTACCTGCTGTCACCATTTTTCCGCGGCTAAAGTCGATAAAACCGACCGTGCCAGAGAAAGGCGCGCTGATGTGTAAGTCTTTAAGATTGGCATTGGCGGCAGCTAGGCGAGCATTGGCGATCTCTACATTAGTTTTCTGAGCGTCAATTTCAGTTTGCGTAATCGCGTTGCGTTTCACTAGTCGTTGGAATTCCGCTAGCTTACGTTGCTCGTCTTTTAGGTACGCTTGCGCTTCTGCAACTGCAGCTTTTGCTTTGTCGTCATCTAATTGAACCAACATCTGCCCTTTGGTGACATCTTGATTGGCTTTGATGTTGATAGAGTCAACTCTGCCCGCTACTTCAGAGGTAATGATCACAGATTGTTCTGCTTCTAACTTACCTACCAAAGAAAGAGATTGGCTAACTTGGTGAATATCAACTTGCTCAGTAACAACAGTGACGGTGCTAGGGCCCATGCGTTTAGCTAGTGCGGCTGGAGACGCCATAAGAATAGACAAGCTAAGCAGGGTTAAAACAGATTTATGCTTCATAATAATGGTCTGCAAGTAAGATTTAATATCTATAAATGAAATTAACCGTATTCTATCAACTGATGAATGCTGTAACGTCAAGAAGTGTAAATCTAGATTAAATTCCATTTACGTTTCTTGGCGAATTGCACAAACCAAACACAATGCAGAAAGCGAGTTACCTCAAGGTGTTACCTATCACTACGTAAACCTTAGTACAGATGTTCACTTCCCGAGCAATATGCGTACTTTTCGCCATCTTTGCCCAAAAAGTCAGCATTCAACACAAAACCATAAGAAAAACTCTTTACAGGTTTAACGTGTTTGCTATGATGCGCTCCGCACTTGAGAGATGCGTTGGGAAAAACATCTCTTTAGCCTATCCATTATGAGTTAGGAAAAACACCCTGGAGGGGTTCCCGAGTGGCCAAAGGGAGCAGACTGTAAATCTGCCGGC
>NZ_JBFSUL010000006.1:22308-149457 GCF_041467395.1 Vibrio sp. 10N.247.310.98
AAATCTGCCGGCACTGCCTTCGATGGTTCGAATCCGTCTCCCTCCACCATATTCTCCTTAATTGGAAAATCGAAAAGCCAACTCATTGAGTTGGCTTTTTTCGTTTCCGAGCTTTATATCTTTCTAAACACGGCCCTAACTAACTAAACACCAACCCACACTACAGCAAAAAAGACTAAGCGAACTAGCCCATTCAAACATCAGTGATCCCATACTTCAGCATGACGATCACAAACCAGATAAGCAGCGCAGCCTAAACAATTGGTCGATACATATTCTTCGCATTCATTCGCAATTATCTGTTTCTGCTGAAAACTAATCTCAGGCTCCAATACGGGTTCAAAAAACTTTGTCATTACTCATTAAATCCAAATAAAATCAGTTAGTTAGTTAGTTAGTTAGGCTAATCCAATCTTTGAATAAGATATATCTCCTAATATTTGTCGTGATGACACTCTTCCTCTACTCATGTTACTTGTCTGTTCCGCATGTTTCGTCATATTGGTATTGCTCCGTGAATCTAAAGCTCCCCCTCCTCCCCAAAAAAAGCTCAAAGCCAATTTCCCAGCAGCAACTTACAGATGCATATCATTAGACACAAAAAAGCCCCTGCTGATTTCTCAGCAGGGGCTTTCAATTATTTGGTGTCATTCCGAATAACTACATCATATTGATGTTGAGTTAAATCCTGGAATTAGCCTTGAATACCAACAATTAACCAAGGTGCATTGTCAGTTGTTAGGTCACGCTCTAGGTGCCAGATATCTGTGATATCTTCTTCAACGCCATCCGCAGTGTCACGATAACGACCGCTGAACTGAAGGCTTAGCTGTGCTTTGCTACCATCGTGGTCTGCACGAACGATTTCAGCATCAACGTACATTACGTCTGTGTGCTGATCACCGTCTAGCTTATTACGCTCAGCTTTTAGGTCTTCAAATAGGCTTGGAGATACGTATTCTTCAATCGTGTTTAGCTCGTTGTGATTCCATGCACCTTGCAGTGTACGGTAGTGCTCACGAGAACCGTTGATGAATGCCGCTTGATCAAAGCCCGGTGGGTAGTTATGTGGAACATCGCTTTGTGCACCAAAACCGAAACCACCAGCAGCGCCTTGTGATTGAGGTTGTGCTTGCTCGAAGTTATGAACATTGGGCTGTTGCTTAGGTTGTTCAAACTTGTTCTGACCCATGCCGCCGAATGCTGGCTGTTGACCACGTGCATTCTGCTGATTCATTGAGCCCTGCTTCGCACCCAACATTCCGCGTAGAAATTTAAACGCTAGGAAAGCAATCAGACCCATAATCAGAATATCCATGAACTGGATACCTTCAAATGCGCCACCAAAGAATGCAGCTAAAAGACCACCAGCAAGTAAACCACCTAGCAGACCGCCCATAAGGCCTTTCTTGCTAGAGTTAGCTGCTGTGTTCTTACCCGTTTGATCTTGACGGATCGAATTCGTGTTTTGTTGTTTTGGTGCTGGAGCCGTTTTAAAGCTTTTGCCAAATGACTTACCACCACCAAACTTTTTCGCTTCCGCGATTGGCGTCACCGCGACTGTTACCAACAGGATCGCGACTAGTGAGAAAAATCGTTTCATTATTATCCTTTATAGGTTTTTTATCTTTCGACACCTTAATCATACTCGTTAACAAAGAACAATGAAATATTCACGGCGTTTACACATGTATCATAATATTGCGGCTATTAATTGATTACTAAACTAGCGAAGGGATTGACGGCACTCTGGGGCAGCATTAAAATATTGAACGATGTTCATTTAATAGAAAGTACCCATGGCAAGACGAAACGATCATACTCGCGAACAATTAGTGCAATTAACCTTAAAAACGGTGACCGACTTCTTAGAAGAGCACTCTTATCACGAGCTAAGTCTGCGTAAAATCGCCAATATGATTGGTTATGTTCCAAGTACCTTGGTGAATGTATTCGGCAACTACAACCTATTGCTACTGCATGTTGTTGCTCAAACATTAGATGAACTGGCGTCAGAATCTGCTGTAGCAGTTGAACAATCGAGCAATCCTCAGCAAGCTCTATTCAACCTTGCCTACTGCTACCACGATTTTGCACAAAAACACCCTCACCGTTGGCAGCTTATCTTTGAGCACAACATGAACGGTGAAAACCTTCCTGAATGGCAATCGAACCGTATCGATAGAATGACAGGTATGCTAGAGCAACTATTAATCGCGATTGCTCCTGAACATACTGAAAGCGAAGTCGTTAAAGCCAGCCGTGTATTATGGTCTGGAGTACATGGAATTACTCTACTTAGCGTTGATGATAAATTTTTCGCCTCTGAGCCTATCGATGGTAAAGAGTTGATCAATAACCTAGTCTCAAACTACTTAACCAACTGGTAATCATCCAAGGAAAGACAATGAACAACAGCAGCCAATCTTCGCTGTTAACGCAAAAAAGGTTCCTACCCTACTTTATTACCCAATTTCTGGGAGCCTTTAATGACAACATATTCAAAAATGTTCTGTTACTGTTTGTTGCTTTCGCAAGCGTAGACACGCTACCTATTTCCAGCAATTTATTTATTAATTTGGCCGCTGGCCTTTTTATTCTGCCCTTCTTCCTGTTTTCTGCTTTGGCTGGTGTGCTGGCTGACAAATATGAAAAATCGTGGTTTATCCGTAAAGTTAAGCTTCTTGAAGTGGTGATAATGTCACTGGGTGCGGTCGGATTTATCTACGAAAGCTACGAAATATTACTACTGCTTTTGTTTTTGATGGGGACACAAAGTGCCTTCTTTGGCCCAGTTAAGTACGCCCTACTTCCGCAACAGTTAGAAACCAAAGAGCTTGTGTCCGGAAATGCTTTGGTTGAAACAGGCACATTCTTAGCCATACTAATCGGTACTCTAGGTGCTGGTATTATTGCATCTGAAGAAAGCGCGAAGCTCATTGCTGCGATATGTATTGTTTCTTTCGCCGTGCTTGGCTATGTATCAAGTTGCTTTATCCCAGAAGCGCCAAGTACCGCACCAGATCTGAAAGTAAGGTGGCAGCCAGTAAAGCTAACCCGCGCAACACTCGCTATTGCCAAAAAAGACCGCCCAACCTTTCAAGCACTGATGTCAATCAGCTGGTTCTGGTTCCTCGGTGCAGCTTACCTCACTCAGTTTCCCAACTTCACCAAGGTTTACCTAAACGGTACTGAAAGCGCTGTCGCGTTTTTGTTGGCACTGTTCTCGGTAGGCATTGCGATTGGCTCGTTGGCTTGCGATAAGTTATCTAATCACCGTATTGAAATCGGCATCGTGCCAATGGGCAGCCTGGGTATTTCGATCTTCGGCCTGTTGATGGCGATATCTATCCCGGAGTCTTTGCCTGACTTTAGTTCTTTCCATCAATTCGTAACCTACTCAGAGCTGTGGCCACTGTTTGCTTACCTTCTGCTTCTGGGTATCTCTGGCGGTGTCTTTATTGTTCCTCTGTATTCACTGATGCAGTTACGTGCCAAGCCCGACGAGCGTGCCCAAGTGATTGCCGGGCTCAATATCTACAACTCACTGTTCATGGTGGGAAGTGCGGTATTAGGTATTGTTTGCCTTAGTGTTCTAGATCTTTCAATTCCGCAGCTGTTTATCTTGCTCGCAGTGGGCAACACTTTGGTGATGCTGTACCTGTTTTATCAGGTGCCTATCTACGCTTTCCGCTTCTTTACGTGGGTGGTCACTCACACCATGTACAGAGTTAAACATAAGAACTTACATCACCTGCCAGAAAAGGGCGGTGCGTTGATTGTCTGCAACCATGTGAGTTATATGGATGCACTGCTGCTGAGTGCGGTTTGCCCTCGCTTGATCCGTTTTGTGATGGAAGAGGATTACACCAAGTTGCCGCCAATTCGACGCTTCTTGAAAAGAGCTGGGGTGATTCCAATCTCCGCGACCAACCGCAACTCGATTCGAAACGCTTTCAAAGAAGTAGAGCGTGCCCTGCATGAAGGTCACATCGTGTGTATTTTCCCAGAAGGAAAGCTCACCTCTGATGGCGAAATGGCTGAGTTCATGCGTGGTATGGAGCTGATCATCAAACGTTCCCCTGTCCCAGTGATTCCTATGGCTCTTAAAGGATTATGGGGTAGCTACTTTAGTCGTTACAAAGGCCGTGCCTGCAAAGGGTTACCCACTCGCTTCTGGACTAAGCTAGAGATAGAAGCTGGCGAGCCGATTTCACCTAAACAAGCCTCTTGTGAAACGCTTCGACAGTCAGTCTCTGACCTTCGCGGATCATTACGCTAGTTAACCAGCCCTTTATTCATATCAGTTGAACAAGCGTTAAGTTTTCCTTAACGTTTGTTCAATTCATTTAGACTTACTTATCATTTTATTGAACGTATAGTGGTCTCATCACAATAACGCCACAACAAAACAAGACTCTAAATACAATGAACCTAAAAAAGTCCGTTCCATTTTATCTTGCTGCACTGTTTTGCTTAACGCCTTGGGTTAGCTCACCGACAGCCCTGGTTATCGGTTTCCTGCTTGCTAGTTTAGGATTAGTCCCTGAACACTTGGAAGTCGGCAAACTTACCAAAAAGCTACTGGCCTACTCTATTGTTGGCTTGGGTTTTGGTATTCAGTTTGAAAAAGCATTAGCAGTAACAGGCGATGGTATTGGGCTCATTGTAACGACGATTATCGGTACATTAGTCATTGGTTGGTTCTTGGCGAAACAAATGGGGCTAGACCGCACTACGGGCTATCTTATATCTTCTGGTACCGCGATTTGTGGTGGTAGCGCGATAGCAGCAGTGGCACCCGCGATCAAAGCAGACGATGAACAGATTGGCTTGGCATTAGCCACCGTATTCGTGTTGAACTCGGTTGCTCTATTCTTATTCCCGATGATTGGTCACGCGCTTGAGCTCAGCCAACAAACATTTGGTACTTGGGCAGCGATAGCGATTCACGATACGTCTTCTGTAGTAGGTGCAGCTTCAGCGTATGGCGAAGAAGCACTGACGACAGCGACAACATTGAAGCTCGCTCGCGCACTTTGGATCATCCCAATCGCTTTAATTAGTGCGATGATCTTCAAGAACGATCAAAAGAAGATTACGGTTCCCTACTTCATTTTCTTCTATTGCGCCGCTATCGCGGTGAGTGACTTACTGCCACAATTTGAGATGGTCTATCAAGGAATCTTTGATGTGTCTAAGCGAGCACTGGTCGTGTGTTTGTTCTTAATTGGCTGTGGTATTTCAGTTGAGAAGTTAAAAGCGGCAGGGCCGAAACCACTGATGTTTGGTATTACAATGTGGGTCATGATCTCAACGGGTTCATTGGCGTGGTTAACTCTCGCTTAGCCCGCATAGAAACGCTTTAGATGTTTGTTCGGTGAACTAGACACTCAAGTTAGCGAGCAACAAAACAAAAAGGCAAAGCTCCAATGGGCTTTGCCTTTATCGTTTGTGGTAAGGGTATTCTTTGTTGTAACAATCACGAATCAAACAGGGGCTTATCACTCTTCTTGCTCTCTCTTTTCATTAAAACAAGTACCACAACCAACACAAATGCGGTGAGCTCAGCCAACGAACGAGTCAACCCTGACGAGATGATTGCTTGGCCTATCTGCAGTAAAACCGCAATGGTGAGGGCAATTTTCATAATAAGACCTTATTCTATAATCCGTTATTTATATGGCTTATTATGATGGATGGTTATAAAGATAATAAATTCTGTTTTGAACTATCTAATTGCTAAATTAACTAACCTAGCGCAACTGCCCTTCTAACCACTTAATAAAGGTTCTTACCTTAGGGCGTTTTTCCGTGCCTAGCGGGCAGATTAAGTCATACCCTTGGTCTGTATCCATGCTCGGATAAGGTGTTATGAGCTCACCAGTCTGAACATACTGCTTAACAAAATGATAGCGCCCCATCGCGACACCGATATTGCTGAGGGCACTTCTTACGCCCATATCCCGGTGGCTCACACAGTAAAATTGCTCAAACAAGTTCACATCTAAGCCGTGGTGTTTAATCCAACGCTGCCATACATCTGACCCTAGTGCATGAATGAAATTAATCCGGTGCAGCGATTCTAAGCCATCATCAAAGATGTCGTGTTCAGCCGCGTAACTCGGTGTACATACCGGAATATACTTTTCACCAAACAGGCGCTGTCGATGCATGTCTTTGAGATTTTCAGCACCATAGTAAATAGCGACATCGAGATGATTTTGATGAAAATCCTGCTCTTCTTGCGAGAAAATATTGAGATTAAACTTTGGGTATCGCTGTTTAAAATCAGCCAACCTCGGCAGTAACCAACTGTTGGCAAATGCAGGACTGGTACCGATATTGATCTGTCCATACAAGTCTGTGTTGGTAATGTCTTCGATCTCACCAAAAATAGAGCTTAACGACTTGGATAACGTTCGTTGAAAGCGCTGGCCTTCTTCCGTTAGTTCCAGTTTACGAGTCCCTCGCACAAACAAGTTAAATCCGAGTTCACCTTCTAACACTTTGATTCGATGGCTAACGGCTCCCTGAGTCAAATGCAACTTTCTAGCCGCTAGCGTAAAGCTCATTTTCTCTGCAGCAACATTAAAAGTATGAAGATTTCTAAGTAAAGATTGATGGTTAGCCATACGAACTCATGCATTAAAAATTTTAATTCATACTACTACCCGTTTCGTTTGTTTGCATTAAGAAATAAGTTTTTAATAACCGCAGTTACTTAAAATCCTGCCTCGATCAATATTTGACTCCATACGTTGACGAGCAGAAACATTAAAAAAATTAATTACAAACTTAGGGGCACATATGAATATACTCGGGTATATGCAAAAAGTAGGTAAGGCATTGATGGTTCCCGTAGCCACACTGCCAGCTGCAGCAATCCTTATGGGGATCGGCTATTGGTTGGATCCTGTTGGTTGGGGTTCTGAAAGTATCTTAGCCGCATTCTTGATCAAATCTGGTGGCGCGATCATCGACAACATGGCGGTTCTATTCGCGGTGGGTGTCGCATTTGGTTTGAGCCGTGATAAGAATGGTTCTGCGGCACTGTCTGGCTTTGTGATGTTCCTCGTCGTCACCACGCTACTTGCTCCGGGCTCTGTTGCTCAGTTAATGGATGTTGAACTCAGTGAAGTGCCTGCGGCATTTGGCAAAATCAGCAACCAATTCGTAGGTATCATTGTGGGTATCATCTCTGCTGAGATCTACAACCGCTACTCAACGGTTGAACTTCCTCAAGCTCTAGCGTTCTTCAGCGGTAAGCGTTTGGTTCCTATCCTGACCTCAATCGCAGGTATGGCTCTCTCTTTTGCTCTACTTTACATCTGGCCAGCTGTTTACGACGCTCTGATCGTTCTGGGTATTAAACTAGAAAGCATGGGTGCGGTGGGTGCTGGTCTGTTTGGTTTCTTCAACCGTTTGTTCCTATCAGTAGGTATGCACCATGCTCTTTACCCTGTGTTCTGGTTCGACGTTGTTGGTATTAACGACATTCCAAACTTCTTAGGCGGCGCGCAATCTATCGCTAACGGTACGGGTATTCCAGGTAAAACTGGCATGTACCAAGCGGGCTTCTTCCCTATCATGATGTTTGGCCTACCAGCAGCAGCATTGGCGATGTATCACTGTTCTGATGCGAAAAACAAAAACCAAGTATTCGCAATCATGCTTGCGGCAGCTATGGCTTCATTCTTCACGGGTATCACAGAGCCACTAGAATTCAGCTTCATGTTCCTAGCACCCGTGTTGTTCCTACTGCACGCAGTATTAACAGGCCTATCGCTTTACATTGCAGCAAGCATGGAATGGATGGCAGGCTTCGGCTTCTCTGCTGGTTTCGTTGACCTAGTACTATCAAGCCAAAACCCACTCGCGGTTAACTGGTACATGCTACTGGTTCAAGGTGTGGTGTTCTTCGCGCTTTACTACGGTATTTTCCGCTTCGCTATCATCAAGTTCAACCTACGTACTCCAGGTCGTGGTGAAGAGATGGAAGCAGAAAAAGAAACTGAAACGCCAGAAGCATTGGCTAACCTAACCAACAGCTACATTGAAGCGGTTGGCGGTGCAGACAACATTCTAGAAGTCGATAACTGTATTACTCGTCTACGCTTAACTGTGAAAGACTCAGGTGCAGCAGACAGCGAGAAACTGAAGAAACTCGGTGCGGCAGGTGTGGTACCGGTTGGGAAAGGTGGTCTACAAGTTATCATTGGTCTAGGTAAGGTAGATAAAGTCGCTGAACAAATGAAGAAGGCACTCGCTTAACGCCAAATCTTGAATGACACGATAAATAATTAGAATTTGTGACGGCTTCACCACCGTCACAACCCCCTGAAGCGCAATTACGACTAGTCACCGTGTATTGCGCTTCATTTTATTGCTCTTCGCTCTATTTAGAACGGGTCTGCTGTAACCACTGCGCCAATCCAGCGCGCGAAACCTTAATACCATGTTGTTCCTGCTGAGGCATTCGATAATACTCAATAGGAAATTTGAACCGTTCAAGACGACCAGTTAACTGCTCGATAAACCACTCTTTGGTTGGCAACTCAGCACAATCGACAATCGCTGCAGGTCGAAATCCGAACTCATCATCTTCAATGGGAACAATAAAAGCCTGATTAACCTCAGACAATTGATTGAGTACTCGCTCAATTTCTTCGCAATGAATGTTCTCACCACCAGAAATAAACTGGTTGTCGGCACGGCCAATAATCGACACTTGTTCGCCAAGCCACTCACCAAGATCTTTGCTATCAAACCAACCGCTCTTATCAACTAATGGCGTTAAGTTACCTTGATAGTAATACCCGGACGCGAGCGTCTCGCCACCAATAAAGATACGTTGTTCTTCAATTTTTAGCTGGCGATGGTTAAGGACAAAACCGGCGGTGCTGCCGGCATCAACGGGCTTCGCGGTCACGGTTGAAGCCGCTTCAGTCATGCCGTATCCAAGCCATGTTTCGATGCCCATTTGTTGAGCTTCGAGCCCAAGTGCTTCTGGTATATGACTACCACCCAAAAGTACATGCGTTAAAGTAAGTGCTTGCTTACTCTTTAACAATCGATGTAGTTGAGTAGCGACCAATGAAGCATGACTGCATTCTTCTATATCGGTTTCAAGCTGACCTGTGCCTATTTTGATGCAACCACCAGCCGCCAACCAACGATGAACTATCGCCAGCCCCGACACATGGTACATAGGTAAACTCAGTAACCACGTGTCACCTTGTTGATAACGAAACACCTCAAGCAGCCCTGACGCAGAGCATAGGTGCTGCTCAAGTGTATGAGCGACCGCTTTTGGGTTTCCGGTAGAACCTGAAGTGAATACGATGCTCGCTAGATTTTGCGGATTGAAATTGGATTCTTGAGGTGTCGTTATCTGCTCATCATCACCATCAAACTTCAGTTCACTTAGGCAAGGCAAGGTCACCAACTGAGTATTCAAATCGGCAGTCTCTGATTGCTCTATTCCGCTATTGCCCAAGAGCCAAAGGTAGCTCTGTTGATCTGCTTGATATAAGGAATCGAGCTTTTGCTTCAGGCGTAAACTAGGCTGAGGCATCGTAAACGCACAAACCACACCCAAATTGAGTGCGGCAAGATAAACAGGGATCACTTCAGCTTGATTCTTACCAACAATCGTCAGTACATCACCTTCAGATAGGCCTTGATGAGATAGCTGTTGTTGGTACTCACTAACCAACACAAACACTTGCTGCCAAGTATAAGTGCGGTGAGTGGTCACTAACGCTGGTTGAAGTGGGTTTTGCTGCGCCCACTTTACCCAGAGCGGGGGATGATTAGATTGTGGGCGCATCATATGATAACCAAAAATAGATTAAGAACTTGTTAAGCTAACTAAATAGCCATTCAAATAGCTCGGTCTAAGAAGACCAAATCAATTGTTGCTTTTCAAGCGTAGAGACAGGCAACTGACAGCCCGGCCAAGAAACCTCTAGCTGCTGCTTGAACAAGCCAATCGTATCCAACCCCGGCACTTCATTTGGCAAATATTGCTGCGCCAGACGAGCAATCTGAGTCAGACCTAGGCTCGACTCAATGCTTGAGCTCAATACAGGTTTCATTCCAAGCTTCTGTGCTCGCTCAATGATTGCCACGCAACGCTCGACAGAACCAATAAGAGTTGGCTTGATCACGACTGCTTTAACACCAGTAAGGTCGCTAAGATCAAATTCCGGGCTGCGCACCGCTTCTTGCAGTGTCTCGTCCCACGCAATCGCCACACCATGGTCAATGGCAAAGGCCAAACTGTCTTCTGGCTTTTGGCAAGGCTCTTCGATAAAGCTTATACGCTGGCGCATTGACGGCGAAATGTATTTAATGAATTGCTTCGCTTTCTCTGGCTTCCACGCACGGTTGGCATCAAGTCTTAGAGTCAAATCAGGGATCGACTCAAGGAATAAGCTAACCAACATGCCATCGCGAATCGCTTCGTAGAGGCCGACTTTCACTTTCGCGACCTTCTCGCCTACCATCTCATTCAATACAGGAATCAGTTCATCTGGATCGCCTGTACACAAAGGCGCCGCTTGGTAGTTACCTTGAGCGTTAAGATCGCCTCGCAATTCCATCATCGCCATTGAAAAGCCAAACGCGACAGAAGGATACAGCTCGTCGAAAGGCGTTTGAGGCTTATTGTGGCTCCAAAGCTCTAATTCGTGTTGAAGCTGAATGCCAGCTTGTTCGGCATCTTCTTGGCTAAAACCGGGCAAAGGCGCAACTTCGCCAAAACCAGTTTTACCATCACACTCAAGTTGGATGATATAGCCAACACGTTCGTTCAACTTATTGTCACGAAGAACCACACCACTATCCATAGGTAATTGATAACGGTAAAGTTTAGCGTGACGCTGAGAATTCACTGAGTTCATAAAGTTTCCTAAAAAACGGGGAACATCAAAACAAAACGAGCCGCTATTAGCGACTCATTTTGAAGAGGAGAAAGACTATGGATTACGCGGGAACTTGTCGAAGTCCGGTCGACGTTTCTCGTTGAATGCGTTGCGGCCTTCTTGGCCTTCCTCTGTCATGTAGAACATCATGGTTGCGTTACCAGCCAACTCTTGTAAGCCTGCTTGACCATCACAGTCAGCGTTCAGTGCCGCTTTCAAGCAACGCAGTGCCATTGGGCTGTGTTGAAGCACTTCACGACACCAACGAACTGTCTCTTTTTCTAGGTCAGCAACAGGAACAACGGTGTTTACAAGGCCCATGTCCAGTGCTTCTTGTGCATCGTAGAAGCGGCACAAGAACCAGATTTCACGTGCTTTCTTTTGACCAACGATACGAGCCATGTAAGAAGCACCCCAACCGCCATCGAAAGAACCCACTTTAGGACCCGTCTGACCGAACTGCGCGTTTTCAGCTGCAATAGTAAGGTCTGCCATCATGTGAAGTACATGACCGCCACCGACTGCCCAACCCGATACCGCTGCGATAACTGGTTTTGGACAAGTACGAATTTGACGTTGGAAATCAAGTACATTCAAGTGGTGCGTACCTGAGTCATCTTGGTAACCGCCGTAGTCACCACGGATACTTTGGTCACCACCAGAACAGAACGCCTTCTCACCAAGACCAGTCAAAATGATTACGCCAACTTTCTCGTCATAACGAGCATCAGCCAGTGCATTGATCATCTCTTTTACGGTTTGTGGACGGAACGCATTGTGCACTTGAGGGCGAGCAATCGTGATTTTCGCAATACCGTCATCAGACTTGTGGTATTGAATATCTTCATATTGACTGCTTTCATCGCGCCAGTTAACGGCTGCGTAAAGTTCTTCTTCTGTGATGCCTACTGTTTTAGCCATGATGATTCCCATTGTTCTATTAGAGAGCGCGACTAGCGTAGAGTCGCGACGGTGTTGCTCTGCTTTCTATAGCGCTTGATACGAGAGGTTCGCTCAGTCAGTTCATCAACGACTGGCGATACATTGGATGATCAGATTTGAAAACATCTCTGGTTGCTCAAAATGAACATTATGACCCGCGTAATCCACCTGACTATATTCAAAGCCACTATTCTCAGCTAGCTCCATGAATTTACGATCTTTTTCTCCACATACATAATGCAATAAATGCTCATGAGATTTCAATGTGGCACGTAAATCCGGTTGCTTAGCTAACGAAGTAGATAACAACATATTTGCTACGGATACTCCAAGGTTACCACTACGCTTTATGACCAAAGTTTGTCTTTGCTCATGATTTAGTGAAGAAAAGACGCTTTGTTGATACCAATCGTCTAAAACATCTTCAATCGACTGCTGTGCAAAGCGAACAGCCCATTGCGTATCGTGTACTAACCTTTGTGCTCTTTCTTCATCACATTCCAAGCCAAAGTTGCCACCTTCAATGATGACTTTCTCTAAGTTAAGAGTTTCGAAGCAAGGGCTTGTTACCCCATACATGGCAAGCCTTCCCCCCATAGAATACCCAATCACCACGATAGGATAATCGACAGGAAGATCGTTGAGAGCCAGCTGAGATGTGATGCACTGAACTATCTTGGTACAGCAATGATCAAAGCCTACAGGGTCGATAAACCGGCTTTGTCCGTGTCCGGGCAAATCTATGCAAAGACGAGGAAAGTCTTCGAGGAAGGGGTGGCATGCACTCCAATCATCCCCGCTTCCGAGTAAACCATGTAAAAAAACAAGCAAAGGTTTGTCAGAAGAATCTTGTACAGCTGGGTAATAATCGGAGTAAAGCATGTAAAGTCCTTAGGCTAATGCCTCGGTGAGCATTGAACTGAATTGTTTCAGCAAAGTAGACGCTTGTTCGGGAGGCGTCTTAACTTCTACGAGCAAGGTACCCTGACCTTGTTCAAAATGTTGTTCGATGAGCGTTTGATAGCAATTCAAGGTTTCTGGCGCCGCATAACCAAGATGGAATTGCGCAGCAGCATGTTCAAAATTGAAACCATGAGGCATTTGATATAGAGACTGTTTTTGTTGCTCAGGAACCGGCAAAAAATCAAAGATTGCCCCACCATCGTTATTGGTAACCACAATAACCATTGGTGTTGTGCTGTGAGTAAGTAGCGCCAGCGAATTTAGGTCGTACAACAAAGAGGTGTCACCAATCAGCATCATCAAAGGATTCTGGTTGGCTTTTATCACTCCCGCAGCCGTCGCCACCAAGCCATCAATGCCCGATGCACCGCGGTTGCTGTAGACTTGAGTCGCAGAGATTGATGACAGCATATCCACCAGCCTTACCATCAAGCTATTTCCCACAAAAAGCTCTCTGCCCTTAAGTCTAGACGACAAGTCAACGGCAACGCTCAACTCTGTCAGTTGGTCGTTATTAGAGATTTGCGCCAACGCTAACTGCTGAACCGTATTCGCGACTTCCGCCAAAGATGCCGCCCAGCCAGCATGTTCTCCCAACAGCGTTGGTAGATGTTGCTCTGATAACCAATGTTCGATATCAGCGACAATATGAGTTTGAGGCAGATGATCTTGATTAATACGATGTGCATCTGGTGAAACAACGATGTACTGCGATGAACAAAATGTGGCAGCTTGTTCTTTTACCCATTGGTTAAGACGCTTAGATACGATGCGCTCACCAAACTGGATAATAAAATCACACTGACTAAGCTGTGCTTTGGCTGCGTCACTTTGCATCCATAAATCATAGTGTTTCCAGTCACTACTGACACCCGATTGAGGGTCACAGAATACTGGCCAGCCCAAAGCTGTCGCAAACTGCTTGGCTTTAATTGCGGCTTCATTCTCGATAGAACCAATAATCACTGCGCCTTTACGAGCGACATAATCACTTGCTGAGACAGGCTGAGCGATTAAATGACTGGGCAAATAAGTGTTCGAGTAAAGGCAGGTTGAAGCTCTCCAAGCTGCCACGCTCTTTGTATAATCCGCATACATCTCAGCACTACTCTTAGAATAGAGCGGCTCTGGGAACGGACAATTGATATGAATCGCACCGCCAACATTGCGTTGTTTCGCAAGCGCGCTATCAACCGATGTTAGAAGCCAATTCAATGAAATCTGTGTGGTTGGGCTTGGCAGGTTTAAAGCACTTTCTACATGGGAAGAAAAGATACCATGCTGCTGAATCGCTTGATTGGCACCACAGTCGACCAAGTCGATGGGCCTATCAGAGGTTAGCAAGATCAGCTTCTCTCGGGTCAGCCCAGATTCAGCCGTCGCAGGAAGCAAATTCGCCACAGCGGTTCCTGATGTCACAATCACCGCAACCGGTTTGTTGCTAGCCTTTGCTAAGCCTAAAGCTAAAAACCCAAGACCACGCTCATCAAAGTGCGTGTGTAAGGTTAACTTGGAGTTGGCTTCAGCTTCGAGAGTTAGCGGCGTTGAGCGAGAGCCCGGAGCAACACAAACATGTTCAACGCCATTGCGTGCAAGCTCTTCAAGTAACGTGTGACACCAAACTCTATTTAATACGGCTTGGTCGTGATTCATGACGCGACACCCAATGGAGGGTGATCTGAAATTAAGCTAAGCAGAGTAGACATCTTCTTGTTCAGCTCTTGCCATTCATGTTCGGCAACCGATCCCGGCACGATCCCCGCGCCAGCAAACAGTTGTACTTGATCGTTTACAATCAAGGCGCTTCGAATCGCCACGCAGAATTCCGCTCGCTGATGACTGATATAGCCTACAGAGCCTGCATACCAACCTCGTGCAAACGGTTCGTGTTCAAGAATGAAATCCATCGCCTCTTTACGAGGTAAACCCGCCACCGCAGCAGTTGGCTGTAAGGCAGCAAGCAACTGCACACCATTAACGCCATTGTTGAGCTGAGCATGGATATTGCGCTTCAAATGCTGCACCTTACGCAAGCGCACTAGACGCGCATCCTTTTCAACATGGACCGTTTGAGAATGAGGAGTGAGACGCTCAATGATGTCGTCGACCACATACTGGTTCTCATTGAGGTTTTTGCTGTCTTGAGAAAGCCAGTTGGCCAGTTCCATATCCTCAGTAGCGTTCTCTCCGCGACCAATGGTTCCAGCAAGCGCCTCGGTATCAAGCTCCATACCATGTCGGCTATATAAGCGCTCTGGTGTCGAGCCAATGAAACTGTGTTTAGAATCCAGCACCAACATAAAGTGGAAACTGTGGTGATTTTGCAGATAGCTGGCTTTAAGTAATTGAGCTGCGCAGATAGGCGCATCGAGTTGCAGTGTGGTTTTACGTGCTAAAACGACTTTTTTGTACTCTTCATCGCTAATGCCTTGCAGCACTTTATCGACAAGGTTGCCCCACTGCTCTCTTTCTGGAACGTGATTGATCTGTTCAATATGGGCAGACAAAGGCGCCAATATCGCGGCTTCTACAGAAAGCTTATTCAAAGCATTAATAGAAGAAACGCGATCAGGGGACAAATTAACCGCCAGCGACCAAGTATTGTCAAAGCGGATCAATTCAACCTGAGGAAGGAAGAAAAACGACTCCATGCAGCGACGGTTCTTTGCGGTGTGCCCATCAAACGAGCGTCCACCCCAGATTCGTTGGTCTTCACCAAGAATAGCGTACGCGGGTGCAGGATCTGAAAACGTATGTAACTGTCCGAGCGCAACAACCTCTTCACGAGTGTCGCGTGACTGCCAGTAGAACTTAGGAAAGAGCGGTTGAGCATGAAGCCATTCTATAAATGCAAACGATGGTTTTTGCGTTAGAACTTCAACACAACGAACTTCGCTTGCTTGGGCATTTTGTACTCGCTCAATCAAAGCGGAGATAGTTTGCTGGAAATGTGACAAATCGACCTCGTTCACATCTAAATTATTATTATATTAGTTTGATACTTTATGGGCAGTACCCACTTAGATCAAGAATGTACTATATCTTTTCAACATTCCTGTGATTTTAAGCGATCCCGCCCCTTTATTCATCTTAGCCAATAACCAAGAAAGCGATTAATTAAAATTTAGAAAAGAGTGACAACAAAAAGGCTAAACGTGACACTGAAATGCGACATTCATCAGATTTTTATTCTATCAAACGCCATTTTGCGGTACTTTAATAAAGTATTTAAATTAATTTCAGGAAATCGGCAATGCAAAATATCGGGATGTCGTCAAAACTCAACAGCGTATGCTACGAAATCAGGGGGCCTGTACTCAAACATGCTAAGCGCATGGAAGAAGAAGGGCATAAAATACTGAAGCTTAATATTGGTAACCCCGCCCCATTTGGTTTTGACGCCCCTGATGAAATCCTTGTTGACGTAATCCGTAACCTACCGACATCTCAAGGTTACTGCGACTCAAAAGGCATCTATTCAGCCCGCAAAGCGGTTGTTCAGCACTACCAGAAAAAAGGCCTACGTAACCTTGATGTAGAAGACGTTTACATTGGTAACGGCGCATCAGAGCTTATCGTTATGTCTATGCAAGCGCTACTGGATAACGGTGATGAAATCTTAGTTCCCGCTCCGGATTACCCACTATGGACAGCGTCTGTTGCGCTTTCTGGTGGTACACCGGTTCACTACATGTGTGATGAAGATGCTGATTGGTATCCAGATTTAGACGACATGCGCGCGAAGATCTCACCAAAGACGCGCGGCATCGTTCTTATCAACCCGAACAACCCAACAGGCGCGGTATACAGCCGTGATTTCCTATTACAAGTGGTTGAGATTGCTCGTGAGCACGGTTTGATCATCTTCGCCGATGAAATCTACGACAAAGTACTTTACGACGGTGCGGTACACACTTCAGTGGCAACGCTTGCTGAAGACGTATTAATGGTCACGTTCAACGGCCTATCTAAAGCTTACCGTGTATGTGGTTTCCGTGGTGGTTGGATGTTCTTAACAGGCCCTAAACACCTAGCGAAAGGCTATGTAGAAGGGCTAGAAATGCTGGCCTCAATGCGTTTGTGTGCCAACGTTCCAATGCAACACGCTATCCAAACCGCACTCGGTGGCTATCAGAGTATCAATGAGCTGATTCTTCCAGGCGGTCGACTGCTTGAACAGCGTGACCGTGCATGGGAACTGATCAACAAGATCCCTGGCGTTTCTTGTGTGAAACCGAAAGGTGCAATGTACCTGTTCCCTAAAATCGACACCAACATGTACAACATCAAAGACGATCAGAAGTTTGTACTCGACTTCCTTAAGCAAGAGAAGGTGCTATTGGTTCAAGGTACGGGCTTCAATTGGCCGAAACCGGATCACTTCCGTATCGTGACTCTGCCGCACATCGAAGATCTAGAAATCGCAATTGGTCGTTTAGAGCGCTTCTTACAGACTTACAGCCAAGACGACCTCATCGAAGGTTAATGAGCACAAAGAAAGATGGCTACAATTTGCTGTTTTAAAAGACTTTAACTTGTATTCATTCACTTCTATGCTTAAAAGGCTCCTGTTTAGGAGCCTTTTTTGTATCCGCTGTCTCGTATCCCTGTGCAAACACAAGATACGAGTGGAGTATTGTTTATACCAATCACAGTAAGTAAGTGTTCAGAAATAGCGTAGGGAAAAAGCTTGAGAACAAGGCAGCTATTTTCGACAAGCAGCTTCGATAAGTAGTTATTCTACAATCAAAAATTCTAACATAGTTATCGAGTTTTTTAACAAGCTAGGATGACCAGTTATTTACTACGATTGGTACTATAAGGACATTTATGAAACAGAGCCATTTCTTTGCCCATCTCGCACGCATGAAGCTAATTCAACGCTGGCCCCTGATGCGTTCGGTATCAAGCGAGAACATTTCAGAACATAGCCTACAGGTTGCTTTCGTGGCACACGCCTTGGCACTGATCAAAAACAAGAAGTTTGATGGTCAGCTTAACCCCGAGCACATTGCTCTGCTTGGCATGTACCACGACACCAGTGAGGTACTGACGGGTGATTTGCCAACGCCAGTTAAATACTACAACCCGGATATTGCACAAGAGTATAAGAAGATAGAAGCCGCGGCAGAACAAATACTGCTTTCGATGTTGCCAGAAGAGTTCAGAGACGACTTCGCCCCCTTCTTAATATCTGGTACTGCGAGTAAAGAAGAGCAAAGCATCGTCAAGCAGGCAGATACTATCTGTGCGTACCTGAAATGCTTGGAAGAGCTCAGTGCGGGCAATCATGAATACGAGCAAGCCAAGCGCCGATTGGAAGAGACACTCGAACAACGCAAAAGCCCAGAAATGGACTACTTTCTCACCACATTCGCACCGAGCTTTGAATTATCACTAGACGAGATAAGCTAGCTGGGTATAAGTTGTTTTTAATTAGCTAAATAAAATCAATTTGATAGGTGCTATTTTGAATTCTCAACTCGAACCACCCTTTGTACTCGAACAAGAATGGCAGCATCGAAATGACGATGAACATAAAATAAGACGGGATGACCACCGCAGCCCGTATCAGCGTGACCGTGCGCGCGTGCTTCACTCTGCTGCTTTCCGTCGCTTACAAGCGAAAACCCAGATCCATGGCACCACGGTCAACGACTTTCACCGAACGCGCCTTACCCACTCTCTTGAGGCCGCTCAGCTTGGCACCGGTATCGTCGCTCAACTGAAGAAAAAGCAGCCCGAATTTCGAGACCTATTACCCTCAGACAGTTTGATTGATTCACTGTGTTTGGCTCACGACATCGGTCATCCACCCTATGGACATGGCGGCGAAGTCGCACTCAACTACATGATGCGCGACCACGGCGGCTTTGAGGGCAACGCTCAAACGTTTCGCATAGTCACACAGCTAGAACCTTACACTGAACATCACGGGATGAACCTATCTCGACGCACTTTGTTAGGTCTAATTAAGTACCCTTCTCTGCTGAGTGAGGTTCAAGCTAAATTGCAGTCTGAACCCGTTAAGCATCAACGACAACTCCGAGCTAAAGATTGGATGCCAGCAAAAGGCATCTACGATCATGATGAAGAGTTGTTTAACTGGGTGCTTGAACCGCTTTCAAGCAGCGACCAACAGCTCCTAAAACAGAAAAGAAAAACGCATACCGAGCCACTTGAGCACAACAAGACCAAATATAAGTCACTGGATTGTTCGATCATGGAACTTGCTGACGACATCGCGTATGGCGTGCACGATTTAGAAGATGCGATTGTGCTTGGCTCTGTGACCAAAGCTCAGTGGGTCGAATCGGCTTACCCTCAACTGAAAGAGATGGCCGACCCATGGATTTGTGAACACCTAGATTCAATTACAGAGATGCTTTTCTCTGGTGAACAGTATCGTCGAAAGGATGCGATTGGTGGGATAGTCAACGCACTGTTGACCAGTATCTCGATTAAGCGAGTGGAGGCTAACTTTGAGAATGTACTGTTGGCTTACAATGCGGTGCTCGAGCCGAGCATGGACGGCACACTCGATAAGCTGAAACACTTTGTCAGCGAGTTCGTTATTCAAGTGCCACAGGTTCAGGTCATCGAATACAAAGGTCAACAGATCATCATGGATATGTTTGAAGCATTCAGCGCAGATCCTGAACGCTTGCTGCCACTGCCCATCAAGAAGCAATGGCTACAACATCAAGATGAGTCTCGAAAAATGCGCGTGATAGCCGATTACATTTCATCGATGACTGATGATCTTGCGCAGAAAATGCATCAGCAACTGTTCTCAGCTCATACCGAGTTTTAATTCCTGACTCACTTTACTAAAACGGCTTAATCTAAGTAGTTTTTCTCAAACACGCCCGGCGGCATTTGATTGATTTGAAACTGAATCATTTGGTCAAATGCCGTTAGCAAAGGGCTAAAGTCGCCATCACGCTCTAACAAGCTAAGTAAATGATAGCCAGCTTCAACGGTTGAAAGGCTATTTTCACTGGGTGCTTTGCGAATTCGGTAATTACCCTTGAGATCTTTCGGTAAATGAACCGTGTTCAACGCATGCAAATTACTCGATACTTGCCACATCTTGAATGCTTTCTTCCACGTGCCATCCAATAAAATCACACGCAGCTTCTTATTGGGAGATGTCGCCGACTCAACTGAAACAGAGTTTTCGCTTGGGTATAAAATCACATGTTGATACTGTTCATCGCACAACAATGCGTTGAGTTGTTCGTTGTCTGAAAAGTCTTCGCCAACAAACGTCACGCTGTTATTAAGAGATAACGAGAGAATACGCGCTGTTCCCATCGGACGATGCTCTTCTGATGGGTGCTGAAGAATGATAAGCTCAACATTCGATTCGAGTGGTGTAACCCACTGACAAATACAAGCTTTCAAAGCCTTGCTGCATTGGGGGCAATAACGAGACATGGATTTAATGTGTACCCTGTTTTAATTTTCATTTCACTTTTATGCGTCTTATTCCAATTTGAGCCAATACAAGCTTGGGTCGTTTGGGATAGCAATGCGATTGCCGATGGGCAATGGTGGCGAATCCTAACAGGAAACTTTTCACATACCAACTACTCGCATCTTCTGATGAATCTAGCAGGCTTGTGGATCATCAGCTACCTGTTTCAACCGAGTAAAAAACAGCTTGTTGTTGCTTTGCTTGTGATCAGTTTAGTGACTGGCGTCGCTCTGTTGTTTTCAAGTATTCAGATCTACGTTGGCCTATCGGGCACTTTGCATGGGTTGTTTGGCTTATTCGCGCTCAGAGAGGCTTTAAACGGCAGGAAGTCTAGTTGGCTGTTAGTATTCGGATTAGTCGCTAAAATCGCTTGGGAGCAGCTTATTGGCCCTTCTAGCACGACTGGTGAACTGATTAATGCTCGTATCGCGATTGAAGCCCACCTAGCGGGTGCATTGGCCGGAGGCTTCATATCTATCGCTTCATTTCTAACAAGTAGAAAAACGGGTCAAAGTTGAATTCTTTCGCGGTTCTTTTCAACCGTCGCTTCACCTATCCCTTTGACACTCACCAAATCATCAGCAGTAGTAAATGCCCCGTTCTGATCTCTGTAATCGACGATTTCTTTGGCTTTCTTGTCACCCACGCCAACCAATAGTGCTGAAAGTTCTTCTGCCGTCGCGGTATTGATGTTGACCGTAATCTCAATGCCTTCGTAAAGCTCAGCCTTGGTTGGGCTGTCTGCAAACACGGCAGGGCTTAAGAGCATCAGAAATGAAAGAATTAGTGTTGAATATATCGTGCGCATAAATAGTTCCTTTGTTCAAAAAACGTAACTTATGCATTTGCCGCGCTAGATAACACAATCACCAGATAAAAATAAAGCGGATCACCTAAGTGACCCGCTTCGTTATACATCTTATTTTCATCAGCTTGTTTGTTGGCTCACAAATCTGAATTAAAGCCTAACAATCACGTGTTGATTTCAGTAGTAAGCTCTAACTTGAGCTTGCTACTGAGGTAATCAAACGCTTACTGACCTTGACCCACTACGTAGTATTCAACGTCTGCGTTTTTACGAAGTACGTTTAATACGTTAGTCAGGTCTTGCTGGTTACCAACTCGCTCCAACTGTGCACCAATTTGAGTGCTGTAGGCTGGGTTGATCTCAGCCGTTACTTTAGAAAGCTCAACAACAACGATATTACCGTCTTGGTCTTTAGATTGACCGAACACAGCTTGACCTGCTTCTGGTTTCGCTAGAGCGAATACAGATGCCGCTAATGGCGAGTTACGGTCAATCGTTTCAAGTTCAGTGAACTCAAGGTTGTTGTCCGCTAGTACTGCTTCATTGCCTTGCTCAAGTTCGTTCACTAGAGAAACACCTAGCTCAACCGCTTGCTGCTCTGCTTGTACAGCAGACAGTGCAGCGACAACTTGATCTTTCACTTCAGCTAGAGGAAGAACTGTCTCATCACGAGTCTCTTCTACACGAACAACAATTACGTGCTCAGGTGCAACTTCGATAACTTCCGAGTTTAGACCGTCTTCTTTCACTTCAGGGCTCAAGATAGCTTGCATAACTGCAGGCGTCATCAGAACTTCTGGAGCGTCAACTTGAGAGATGAAATCTGTCGTTGTGATCTTCGCGTTGATAGCTTCTGCAGAATCATCTAGAGAATCTGGGAATTCAAACGCTACTTTTTCTAGCTCAGTTTGTTGCTCGTAGAACTGATCAACTGCGTGTTGGTCTAGAAGCTCTGTCTTAATCTCTGCCGCTACTTCAGTGTAAGGCTGAGCTTGAGACGCTTTTAGTTCGTCTAGCTTGATGATGTGGTAGCCGAAATCAGATTTAACTAGGCCAGTAGTATCGCCAATATTCTCAAGAGCGAAAGCCGCGTCTTCGAATGCAGGGTCCATAACATCGCGCTCAATCCAACCTAGGTCACCGCCAACGTCTGCACTACCGAAGTCGTCAGATTTCTCTTCCGCTAGCGTAGCAAAATCAGCGCCTGCATTTAGCTCGTCTAGGATTGCCTGAGCTTTCGCTTCGTCATCGCCTTGAACTAGGATGTGGCTAACTTTACGTTGCTCTTCCGTTGAGTACTTGTCTAGGTGCTCTTGGTAGTATTTCTGTGCTTCTTCATCGCTTACTTCAAGCTGAGACTTAAGCGCTTCAGCAGAAAGCTCAATGTAAGATACCTTAGCTTGCTCTGGACGAGTGTAAGCTGCTGGGTTCTCTTGGTAGTACTGTTCGATTTGCTCGTCAGTTAACTCGATGTCTTTTGCAAGGTCAGCAACAGACAGTGTCACTGTGCGAATGTCACGAGTTTGTGCGATAAGCTTGCTCTGAGTATCGATTTCGCCCTGAAGAACGAATTCACTGCCTTGAAGTGCAGTCACAAGCTGGTTGCGCATAAGGTCACGACGCATGTATTCAGCGAAGCTCTCTGCGCTGAAACCTGCACGACGTAGTGCCGATTGGTAAACTTCTTGGTCGAATTGACCCGCCGTTTGGAACTGAGGCATTTCTAGAATCATGGTGCGGATTTGAGAATCACTGATTCGTAGGCCTAGAGACTCAGCTTGCTGCTCAAGCAGTACGTCATTGATCATGCGATCAAGTACTGATTTACGGAAAGACTCTACGTAAGCAGGGTCTGCAAGCATTTGCGCGAAGTAATCGCCAAGTTGAGACTGCATACGATTACGTTCGTTTTGGTAAGCCTGTTCGAACTCACCACGAGCAATTTCTGTGTTGCCAACTTTAGCTGCTGCGTTGTTACCGCCACCGGTGATGTAGCTGCCTACACCTGCGAATACGAATGACAGGATAATCAACCCAAGGATAATTTTTACCGCGATGCTATTCACGCCTTCGCGTAATCGATCCATCATAATTTAAGTGCTCTCCGGATATGAAGCATTGGCTTCAAAATAAAAATCTATTCACGCGATATTATCAGAAAAAGAAATGCGCATCAGTAGGATGCGCATAATTTAAATAAGTTCAATGTGCTTTGTACACATACTGTTTAAGAATGAAACATCATTTTTCAAACAGTAAACGCATTTTACTGCCTTCCCCTCTTAAATGGAGGTTTCAGCAGTGAAAATTAGTTACATGCGTCTTTAAGTGCTTTACCCGCTTTGAAGCCAGGTACTTTAGCTTCTGCGATTTGGATCTCTTCACCAGTTTTTGGGTTACGACCTGTACGAGCAGCACGAGTACGAACACTGAAAGTACCAAAGCCAACAAGTGCAACTTGGTCACCAGATTGTAGCGTTGTGCCAACTGCTTCGATGAATGCGTCTAGAGCGCGGCCAGCTGAAGCTTTAGAGATGTCTGCGTTTTCTGCGATTGATTCTACTAGTTGTGTTTTATTCACTGTTTTTCCCCTATGTGTCATCTGTGACTACTTCTGATGACTGTACGTTCCATTTTGGTTTTAATTTAGCCGCAAGCCTTATTGCAAAAGGGCTGCCGCTTTGATCAATAACTTAGCGTCCAAAAAAAACGCTGACAAGCCTTTTCGGGCCTATCAGCGTAATTCTTTACTTATTTTTGCTATGCATCACTATTTTTTCACGTCAAACTCGACCCCTGACGGATCTCGTTCTAGCGCGACTTTGAGTACTTCATCAATCCACTGAACCGGGATCACCTTCAAGTCAGCGATTACGTTGTCTGGAATCTCTTCCAAATCACGCTCATTGTCTTTAGGGATCAGTACAGTTTTGATGCCGCCACGGTGTGCAGCAAGCAGTTTTTCTTTCAAGCCACCGATAGGTAAAACTTCACCACGAAGGGTAATTTCACCTGTCATACCGACCTCTGCTTTAACCGGGTTACCCGTCAAGCTAGAGACAAGTGCAGTACACATTGCGATACCCGCACTCGGGCCATCTTTCGGTGTAGCACCTTCTGGTACGTGAACGTGAATGTCACGTTTTTCGTAGAAATCTGAGTTGATACCCAGTTTTTCAGCACGAGAACGAACCACTGTCATTGCCGCTTGAATCGACTCTTTCATCACGTCGCCAAGTGAGCCAGTTTGCGTTAGCTTACCTTTGCCCGGCATTGCTTCGGTCTCGATAGTCAGTAGATCACCACCCACTTGAGTCCACGCTAGGCCTGTTACTTGACCGATACGGTTGCTTTCATCCGCTTTACCGAAGTCGTGGCGTTGAACACCTAAGTACTCTTTCAGGTTATCAATGTTAACCGTTACAGACTTAAGATCGCTGTCTAGCAAGATGTTCTTCACTGCTTTACGACAGATCTTTGAGATTTCACGCTCTAGGCTACGTACACCCGCTTCACGCGTGTAGTAACGAATGATGCCGATGATTGCAGAGTCTTCAATCTCAATTTCATGAGGCTTAAGACCGTTGCGTTGAACTTGCTTGTCCAGTAAATGGCTCTTAGCAATGTTCAGCTTCTCATCTTCTGTGTAACCAGATAGACGAATCACTTCCATACGGTCCAGTAGAGGCCCAGGAATGTCCATCGAGTTCGATGTTGCCACGAACATAACATCTGACAGATCGTAATCTACTTCTAGGTAGTGATCGTTAAATGCGTTGTTTTGTTCTGGATCTAGAACTTCTAGAAGTGCTGAAGATGGGTCGCCACGCATATCAGAAGACATCTTATCGATCTCATCTAATAGGAACAGTGGGTTCTTAACACCAACTTTAGACATCTTCTGGATCAGTTTACCCGGAAGTGAACCGATGTACGTACGACGGTGACCACGAATCTCAGCTTCATCACGAACGCCACCAAGTGCCATACGCGTGTACTTACGACCCGTTGCCGCAGCAATCGAACGACCTAGCGAGGTTTTACCTACACCAGGAGGACCAACAAGACAAAGGATTGGGCCTTTTAGCTTGTTGATACGGTTTTGTACTGCCAAGTATTCAAGAATACGTTCTTTAACACGCTCTAAGCCGTAGTGGTCTTCGTTTAAGATCTCTTCCGCTTTCGCTAGATTCTTTTTCACTTTTGAACGCTTAGCCCAAGGAACGCCCACCATCCAATCAATGTAGCTACGTACTACTGTTGCTTCAGCAGACATTGGCGACATCATTTTCAGTTTTTGCAGTTCTTGCTCGGTTTTTTCACGAGCTTCTTGAGGCATCTTAGAGTCTTCGATCTTCTTCTTCAGAGTCTCGAATTCATCAGGAGCGTCGTCCATCTCGCCAAGTTCTTTCTGAATCGCTTTCATTTGCTCATTCAGGTAGTACTCACGCTGAGATTTTTCCATTTGCTTCTTAACGCGGCCACGAATGCGTTTTTCAACTTGCAAGATGTCAATTTCTGACTCCATTTGGCCCATCAAGAATTCCAGACGTTCAGTCACATCTAAGATTTCTAGAACGTGCTGCTTGTCTACCAGTTTAAGTGGCATGTGTGCAGCAATCGTATCAGCAAGGCGAGCTGCCTCATCAATACCGTTCAGAGATGTTAGAACTTCTGGTGGAATCTTTTTGTTCAGCTTAATAAAGCCTTCGAATTGATTGATCGCGCTGCGAACAACCACTTCTTGTTCTTTTTCGTCAAGTTCTGAGGTTACAACGTATTCTGCGTCCGCTAAGAAAAACTCACTTTCTTTGAATTGGTGAATTTTTGCACGCTGCTGACCTTCGACAAGCACTTTAACAGTACCATCAGGGAGCTTTAGTAACTGAAGAATGGTAGCGACAGTTCCTACTTTAAATAGGTCGTCAATTGAAGGCTCATCAGTGTCCGCTTCTTTCTGCGCTACAAGTAGTACTTGTTTGTTAGCTTCCATTGCCGATTCAAGGCAAGTAATCGATTTTTCACGACCAACAAACAATGGAATAACCATGTGTGGGTAAACCACTACATCACGTAGAGGTAGCACGGGGATTTCGATACGCTCGGAACGTTCCAAGTTCATATATTTCTCTCTTCCGCTTTAACTTATAAAGCAGTATATGGGGCTTAAACGACTGGATTCAATGGAAGAATAAAAAAAAGGAGGTAATTGCTTACCTCCTTTTTCAATTTGAGTGACTTGTCTAAAAAAGACCTACTCTGCAACAGCTGCTTGGTTATCTGAGTTGCTGTAAATTAATAGTGGTTCTGACTCACCATTAATTACCGACTCATCAATCACAACCTTGCTTACATCAGTTGAAGATGGCAGTTCGTACATAGTTTCTAGTAGAACACCCTCCAAGATAGAACGTAGACCACGAGCACCTGTTTTACGGTTCATTGCTTTCTTAGCAATGGCACGTAAAGCATCTTCACGGAATTCTAACTCTGTATCCTCAAGCTCAAATAATGCTGCGTACTGTTTTGTAAGTGCATTCTTTGGCTCACATAGGATTTGGATTAGCGCTTCTTCATCAAGCTCTGTCAGTGTTGTTGTCACAGGTAGACGACCAATGAATTCTGGAATCAGACCATATTTCACTAGATCTTCAGGTTCTACTTGAGTGAACAATTCACCGATAGTTTTGGTTTCATCTTTTGAACGCACTTCTGCGCCAAAGCCGATACCTGAACCTGTTTCTACACGCTGTTCAATCACTTTATCTAGGCCTGCAAACGCACCACCACAGATAAATAAGATCTTAGACGTGTCCACTTGCAAGAACTCTTGCTGTGGATGCTTACGACCACCTTGAGGTGGAACTGAAGCTACTGTACCTTCAACAAGTTTTAGTAGAGCTTGCTGTACACCTTCACCAGACACGTCACGCGTGATTGATGGGTTTTCAGCTTTACGAGAAATCTTGTCGATTTCATCGATGTAAACAATGCCGCGTTCCGCTTTCGCTACGTCGTAATCACATTTCTGAAGCAACTTCTGGATGATGTTTTCAACATCTTCGCCCACGTAACCCGCTTCGGTTAGTGTTGTTGCGTCTGCCATTGTGAAAGGAACGTCTAGGAAACGAGCCAATGTTTCAGCCAGTAGTGTTTTACCACTACCAGTAGGACCGATAAGAAGAATGTTACTCTTACCTAGCTCTACGCCTTCAGCTGTCGTATCACCATTACGTAAACGCTTGTAGTGGTTATAAACTGCAACTGCTAGCACTTTCTTCGCGTATTCTTGACCGATTACATAGTCGTCAAGATGCTCACGAATCTCACGCGGCGTTGGCAGCGATTCCGATTCTTTCTTAGGAAGAACATCTTTAATTTCTTCACGAATAATGTCGTTACAAAGATCGACACATTCATCACAAATGTAAACAGAAGGACCTGCGATTAACTTGCGAACTTCGTGTTGGCTTTTGCCACAGAAAGAGCAGTAAAGCAGTTTACCGCTACCACCCTCTTTGCTTTTATCTGTCATTCGCTAACCTCTTAGCCTTAACTCTCTATGCTTGAGTGTATATCAATTTGAATCACTTTGCGTTAAACAATTGCCCTGCAATTATTGACCGCGGTGATTAAGAACTGAATCCACCAAGCCGTATTCTACTGCTTGATCAGCAGACATGAAGTTATCACGATCTGTATCGCGCTCAACAACTTCTAGAGGCTGACCTGTGTGCTCTGCCAATAGTTTGTTTAGCTTTTGTTTGATCGTTAGGATCTCTTGCGCGTGAATTTGAATATCAGACGCTTGGCCTTGAAAACCGCCAAGTGGCTGGTGAATCATTACACGTGAGTTTGGAAGCACGTGACGCTTACCAGGAGTACCACCCGCTAGTAAGAATGCACCCATAGAGCAAGCTTGACCCATACATACTGTGCTCACGTTTGGCTTGATGAACTGCATTGTGTCGTAGATAGACATGCCTGCTGTTACGCTACCGCCAGGTGAGTTGATGTAAAGATAGATATCTTTGTCTGGGTTTTCTGATTCCAAGAAAAGCAGTTGAGCCACGACAAGATTTGCCATGTGGTCTTCCACTTGACCTGTTAAGAAAATGATACGTTCTTTTAATAGACGAGAATAAATATCGTAAGAACGTTCACCACGGGAAGTCTGTTCAACCACCATAGGAACTAGTGCGTCCATAATCGATGGCATTGTATTTTTTTCTTGGTAGCTCATATTCTTATGTCCCTAAAATAAATGGCCCGAATGATTAAATCATACGGACCATTGTTAGCAGAATTGTTGACCGTACGTCAACCTTCTACGTCAGATATTACTATATTAAGCAGGTTGCTGATTCATTAGCTCGTTGAAGCTAACTTCTTTATCAGAAACTTGAGCTTTAGCGATGATTGCATCAATAGCTTGCTCTTCTAGAGCAACGTTGCGCATGTTGTTCATCATTTGCTCGTTTTGCTCGTAGTAAGCAATAACTTCTGTTGGATCTTCGTATGCTGTAGCCATCTCTTCGATGATAGCTTTAACTTTCTCGTCGTCAGCTTTTAGCTCTTCAGTCTTGATTACTTCACCAAGTAGAAGACCTACAACTACGCGACGTTTAGCTTGCTCTTCGAACAGCTCACGTGGAAGTTGGTCAGCAGCTTCAGTGTTGCCACCGAAACGTTGAGCAGCTTGTTGACGTAGAACACCGATTTCTTGATCGATAAGAGCAGAAGGTACGTCGATGTTGTTTTCGTTAACTAGACCGTCGATAGCTTGCTCTTTGATGCGGTTCTTAACAGCTTGCTTAAGCTCACGCTCCATGTTCTTACGAACTTCAGCTTTAAGACCTTCAACGCCGTCAGCAGCACCGAACTTAGAAACGAATTCTTCGTTTAGTTCTGGAAGTTCACGAGCTTCAACTTTGTTCAGCTTGATAGAGAACTTAGCTGCTTTACCTTTTAGGTTTTCAGCGTGGTAATCTTCTGGGAAGTTTACGTCGATTTCGAATTCCATACCTGCTGTTTTACCAACGATACCGTCTTCGAAGCCAGGGATCATGCGACCAGCGCCCATCTCTAGTGGGAAGTTCTCAGCTTTACCGCCTTCGAACTCTTCACCGTCGATAGAACCAACGAAGTCGATAGTTGCACGAGAACCAGCGTCAGCTGCAGCTTCAACTTCAGTCCAAGTTGCTTGTTGCTTACGTAGAGTTTCGATCATCTCTTCAACGTCTGCGTCTTTAACTTCTACTGCTGGTTTCTCAACAGTGATGTTTTCTAGACCTTTCAGCTCAACTTCTGGGTAAACTTCAAAAGTTGCGTTGAATACTAGGTCAGCGCCTTCGTTGTTTTCAACTGGTGCGAAAGTTGGTGCGCCAGCTGGGTTGATTTTCTCTTTAACGATCGCTTCGATGAAGTGACGTTGCATTACTTCGCCCATCACGTCTTGACGTACTGCTTTGCCGTACATTTTAGCAACCATCTTCATTGGCACTTTGCCTTTACGGAAACCATCGAAACGACGGTTTTTCGCGATGTTGCGTAGTTCAGCTGTAACTGCATCTTCGATGTTAGCAGCAGGAACAGTAATATTAAGACGGCGCTCTAGGCCTTCTAGCGTTTCAACAGTAACTTGCATTATATAAACCTCAAAACTGGCTCAGTAATCTGAGCATATGAGCCGTAACTTAGCTTTAATTCAAAAGCAGACGTTGTTGGCTGCATCCTTGTGTAGTGCTCTATCCGAACACCTAATTTAAAATCGAGCATTGATGTCTGAATTGATTATTCAACCAAACACCAGACTAATCAGCGATATCTTCGTTCTTCACACGTCGATTAAAACGCAATAAAGCTTGTTTTCAGAAACAAGAAAGGTATCTCCGATTAGCCTCAGGACAGAAATTTTAGACGCGACATTCTAGCGATCTGTTTAATCTCTGTCGAGCCGTTCACCTCTGCATGATGATGAATGCTCTAAATTCGTCCAACTAAGTGATACAAAAACGATCAAATCATCACTTAGCACAACAGAAATGGGGACAATAGCGACTTTTTCAAGGGAATCGAGGGCTTTTTTTGCTAAAAACCTTAAAAAGAGATCTTGCTCTTGTTTTACCCCTCAGAGTCGATAACTTTTTCAACAATCCCCGTTACAAACCCTTAACCTACATCCATCTGTTCACTCTCTGCTTTCAGCAAAAACTACCGCTATTTGCTACCATAAACGAGAGAAGACAGGCTTGATTGTTTACCAAAGAAATCAGCGGAGAGCCTTCATGTTTCAAGCTTTTAAAATCCCAATACTGTTAATGGTCACATACAGTTTACTGATGGTGTTTGGCGGTCATTGGGTGTGGAGCACGAGCCATGAAAGTTTGTTAAATGATCATCAATCTAAGCTGGACCGCTTTTCTGTTCATATTTCAAGCCAATTGGATAAGTTCGCGCACATTCCCGAGCTGCTTTCAAAAGACAAAGAGCTGGTCGATGCCCTGCACTCTCCAAGTAACTCTGCGCAAATCGAACTCACTAATCGTTATCTAGAGCACGTAAACTCGGTGATTCAAGCATCCGACACCTACCTACTAGACAGTATCGGCACCACCATTGCAGCCAGTAACTGGAATCAACCGCGTTCTTTTATTCGTCGTAACTTTGCTTTCCGCCCCTACTTTCAAGAAGCGATTATTGGCAATGAAAATCAATATTTTGCGCTAGGTTCAACCTCTGGAAAGCGAGGCTATTATTATTCTTACCCCGTCTCCTATGCCGCCGAGATTATTGGCGTCATTGTCGTAAAGATGGATTTATCGCTGATTGAAGCAAGTTGGAAAGGCAAACAGAGTTTTTTTGTTGCTGACGATAAAGATCAAATTGTATTTATGTCGAGTAACCCTGAGTGGCTGTTCAAAAGCCTTCAGCCGCTAAGCGAAGTACAACACACTCGAATTCAAGAAAGCAGGCAGTATCTCGATACAAAAATAGAAAGCCTGCACTTCTCCGGCGATTTAGACAGTGCCACCAGTCGTATTGAGTCGCCACACAAACTCGTCCAAGAGCAGTTCTTTAGTTCTTCGCGTTTCCTAGCCGAACCAAGACTCACCATACGGGTATTTTCTCCAACCCACTTAGTTTGGTGGGACTTGGTTGCTTACCTTGTGGTTTTGAGCCTAATCTTTGCGATTATTTATCTAACAATGCAGCTCAACCACCATAGACAACAAAGACGAGCACAGATAGACAGGCTGCAATCCGAAGCCAAGCAAAAACTCGAATTTCAAGTGCTTGAACGTACATCGGAGTTACATGTTGAGATCAAACACCGTATCGAAACCGAGCATGTTCTGAGGCAAACCCAAGACGAGCTCATCCAAGCCGCCAAACTAGCAGTGCTAGGGCAGATGTCAGCGAGCATCAGTCACGAACTGAATAACCCGCTTGCCGCGATTCGCAGTTATGCCGACAACGGCCGATTGTTTCTTGCCAAAGAAAAAACCGATCGTGTCGATGACAATCTATCGCGAATCTCGGCACTCACTGATCGTATGGCGAAAATCAGCCACCAGCTTCGCTCGTTCGCCAAAAAATCTACTGCGGAAGAGCTACACACCTTACAAATACTCCCAGTTTTACATTCATCGAAAGAGCTGATGAAGCCACAACTCAAGAGCGAGCGAGTTAAGGTCAACGAACTCCCTGAGACCTTTGATGCTTGCGTGCTCGCCAACGCCATTCAACTGGAACAGGTGATCATTAACCTGCTGACCAACGCGATTCAGGCGGTGGAACAACAAGATGACAAACAATTAGCTATTCTGTTAGAGATTAGAGAGTCCGACCATCAACAAGCCAATACCTTGCTAATTCATGTCGATGATAACGGCCCCGGCTTCACCTCCCCTTCTAGCGGAAACTTTTTTGAACCCTTCCATACCACCAAGAAAAACGGACTTGGACTTGGGCTATCGATTTCTCAACAAATAATCAACGGAATAAATGGCAAGCTCGTTACCGGTAGTAGCCCTCAAGGCGGTGCTCGAATCAGCATAGAGTTGCCCCTTGTTGGACATGAACAGCAAACAAAAACTCAGCAATAACCAGAATACAAAGAAGTAAAGGAATCACTATGTGTCACGTCTATTTCATTGATGATGAATCCGATCTAAGAATGGCGATTGAACAGAGCTTCGAGCTCGCCGACATTGATGCCGAATTCTTTCCCGATGCGGAGTCTGCTCTGCTCGCAATTCAAGAAAACGGCTTACCTCACGTGATCATCACTGATATCTGTCTACCAGGTCTATCCGGGCATGATCTGCTCAACACCGTGATGCACAAAGACAAAGAGATCCCCGTGATCATGATTACTGGTCACGGCGATATTTCAATGGCCGTTCAAGCCATCCAATACGGCGCCTATGACTTCATTGAAAAACCTTTCGCTAATGAACGCCTAATCGAAACCACTAAGCGAGCGATAGAAAAACGTCAGCTCACACTAGAGAACCTTGAGTTAAAACGTTCACTCAAAGCCAGCCAAGCGCTCGGCCCTAGAATCATTGGTGATACGCAATCCATGACTGAGCTGCGCTCCATCATCACCCATATTGCCGACACCAATGCCGATATATTATTGTTTGGCGAGACAGGTACAGGTAAAGAGTTAGTAGCACGTTCTCTGCATGAACAAAGCAGCCGTCGAGAGCAAAACTTTGTCGCGGTCAACTGTGGTGCTGTTCCTGAAAACCTGATTGAGAGTGAACTGTATGGCCATGAAAAAGGGGCATTCACGGGCGCAGAAAGCAAGCGAGTGGGTAAATTCGAGTTTGCTCAAGGCGGAACTCTATTCTTAGATGAAGTTGAATCCATGCCGATGCAGGCACAAATTCGCCTATTACGCGTCTTACAAGAACGCGTTATTGAGCGAGTTGGTTCAAACGGTTTAGTGCCACTAGATATTCGAGTGATAGCAGCAACCAAAGTCGACCTAAAGAAAGCCGCTGAAGAAGGCTCTTTCCGCCAAGATCTCTATTATCGACTCAATGTTGTGACCTTAGATTTACCGCCGTTAAGAAGCCGACAAGAAGATATCCCAGCACTCTTCCACCACTTCTTACTGGTCGCTGCGGCGCGTTATGGCAAGACTGCCCCTGCCCTTCCACAAAAGGAGCTGCACGCACTTTTGGCTCATGATTGGCCGGGAAATGTTCGAGAATTACGTAATACTGCAGAGCGTTTTGTACTTTTAGGTAAGCTTTCTCACTTATCAGACAGCGCCACTGAAACTACTCAAGAACTGTCTTTGGCAGAATTGGTATCTGACTTTGAAAAAAACACGTTGAAGCAGGCACTTATTGAATGCAATGGCAGTATAAAAGAGACCATGGAGAGGCTGCAATTACCGAGGAAAACCCTCTACGATAAGATGCAAAAGCACCAGCTAACGAAAGAATCTTATAAGGTAGAACCAAACTAAATTAGATTTGGGAGCAAGATCACCTATACTTATTTCGACAACAGGATGTTATGCAATAAATATAATAAGGAAGTGGTTATGGGTGAGAAAACAAAAGTGCCATCGATTACCGATACTTTCGAGATAGATGGTATTTTTTATGCTGACAATCATGTCGATCTACACACGCCAGAATTAGAGGCAAAACGCGCTTTGTATGAGCAGATAAAGCCTCATTCAAATCGTGGCAGAAATATAGATGAGGAGGTCTAGCGACCTCCTCATTTTTTATGGATTAAATTCCATGTCAGTGAATGACTCAAATAGCTACTTGGTTATGATCTCTGGTCCCATCAAGGTGGTTGGTAACCATGTTGATACCCAAGGTACGTAAGTGACGATAATCAGGAATAAGAACATCACCCCAACCCACGGCAATGCGGCTTTTACCACGTTCATCATCGACATCTTCGCGACACCTGCGGTCACAAACAAATTGAGCCCGACAGGCGGCGTTATCATCCCTATCTCCATGTTCACCACCATCATGATACCTAGGTGAATTGGGTCGATACCGAGCGCAATTGCAATTGGGAATACCAAAGGAGCAACGATGATCAGCAAGCCTGATGGCTCCATGAACTGCCCACCAATCAAGAGTAAAACGTTTACTACAATCAAAAAGGTGATCGGACCCAAGCCCGCAGATAGCATAGACTCAGTGATCATTTGAGGAATGCGTTCTTCGGTCAGTACATGCTTAAGAATCAGAGCATTGGCAATGATAAACAGCAGCATGATCGTCAGCTTGCCTGCATCGTAAAGTGTGTCTTTGGTGTCTTTATGGAAAAACGTTTGGAACACCTTAACCAAAGCAGGCTTTGTATTGTTCTTGTCAGCGAAAGGCCCCATATCTTTATAGATAAAGTTGGCAATGAAGAAGGCATACACCGCAGCCACTGCCGCCGCTTCTGTCGGAGTAAAGATGCCGCCGTAGATACCACCTAGAATGATGACAATCAGCAGCAAGCCCCAGCTCGCATCTTTCGCAGCTGCGAACATCTCGCCCCAGCCCACAAATGGCTGTGCCGGAATCTTCTTAATACGTGCTGCGATGTAGATAGCAATCATCAACATCACACCCGCCAGCAAACCAGGAATAACGCCACCTAAGAACATACGACCTACCGATACATCGGTCGCCGCCGCGTATACCACCATCACGATGGACGGTGGAATCAAGATCCCCAACGTACCTGCGTTACAGATAACCCCTGCCGCGAACTCTTTTGAGTAGCCGTTTTTGATCATACCTGCGATAACGATACTACCGATCGCCACTACCGTTGCAGGAGATGAACCAGAAAGGGCTGCGAACATCATACATGCCACAACCGACGCCATCGCCAAGCCGCCGCGGAACCAACCCACCATCGCGATAGCAAAACGGATAATACGTTTCGCCACGCCACCAGTAGACATAAAGCTAGAGGCCAAGATAAAGAAAGGAATCGCTAAGAGTGTGTAGTGGCCTGCAAATGCATTAAACAGCGTTTGTGCAACGGATGCCAAAGAAGCATCTGAATGCATTAATAAGAATATGACGCTTGATAAACCAAGGGAAATCGCAATTGGTACACCGACCAACATGAAAGCAATTACCATTAAAAATAGAAATAACATTGCCATGATTAGTCTTCCTTACCGTTAGATTTTGTACCCGACTCGTTCGCCTTGTTTTGCTTAGTCGAATCCAATACCGCTGTCGCGTCTTCATCAGAACCCGCTAACACATCAGCTTTCAATGCATCCAGCTCTTCTTCGGCTTCGTGTCCTGCAATCATGCGGTCAAGCTTGCCTGTGACGACTTGATAAGCAACTTGAGCAAAACGGAACGTTAGCATTGCCATACCAATCGGCAGCGCCATATAAGGAATAAAACGTGGCAGTTTCTCGTATCGCTCGCCTTCATTCAGCCAGTCAGCAAGAAACTGAAGCATCTCTGGCATTGGAATATCGTCGGTCTCGTACCATGCGCGATCGGTCGCGAATGGGTACCAATAATTCCAAGAACCGATAAGCAGTAAGATTGAAAATGCTAGGCAGCTTGTCACGGCGATGAGCGCATACACTTTGCGTAGCTTTTCTGGGGCAAGGTTGATGATCACATCAACACCAATGTGGAAGTGTTTTTTAACGCCATAAGATGCGCCCACTAACACCATCCAAGCAAACATGAACACGGTCAGTTCCAGTGCCCATAAGATGTTGTCATTGAATGCGTATCGAAATACCACGTTGGCAAAAGTAAGTAGCGTCATTGCGCCAAGGAAAAATGCGATTAGTGACTCTTCAATCACATCCGTAACTCTTCCGACTTTGGAAAAAAGAGAGGTTTCCAGTGCTGATTCGCTAGAATTTGGTTGTTCCATTTGAGGCTTTTCCATAATTGACTCCGCTTATAATTGTTTTAATAAGGAGTGACGAATACTCGCCACTCCCTTAGCGGTGTTATTGGTTTGAAGCTAACGCTGCATCGATAAGGTCTGAACCGATGTCTTTTTCAAACTTCTTCCATACTGGTTGAAGTGCAGCTACCCATGCTTCACGCTGTTCAGGCGTAAGTGTACGAACCTCACCACCCGCTTCGATGATGTTGTTTTTGTTCGCTAGGTTAACTTTTGAAGATTCTGCGTTACGCGTCTCAGACACTTCTTGAACGATAGTGCCAAGCTGTGTGCGTACATCTTCAGGTAGGTCTTTCCAGAAGTCGTTTGACGTTACAACTAGGTAATCCAAGATACCGTGATTAGTTTCGGTCACGCCGTCTTGTACTTCAAAGAACTTCTTACCGTAGATGTTTGACCATGTGTTCTCTTGACCATCGATAACTTTAGTTTGCAAGCCACCGTACACTTCTTTGAAAGACATCTTCTGTGGGTTAGCGCCTAGTTGTTCAAACTGAGCCACCAATACATCCGATGCTTGAACACGGAATTTCAAACCTTTTGCATCTTCAGGGCTGATAAGAGGTTTGTTCGCCGACATCTGTTTCATGCCATTGTGCCAAAACGCAAGACCTTGCAGGCCACGACGCTTCATCGCGTTCTTCAGCTTTTCACCAGATTCTGAGTTTTGGAAACGGTCAACGGCTTCTACGTCTTCAAATAGGAAAGGAAGGTCAAAAATGCGGTATTTCTTAGTGAACTTCTCAAATTTTGACAGCGATGGCGCCGCCATTTGAACATCACCATTTAACAGGGCTTCCAGTACCTTATTATCATCGTAAAGTGTTGAGTTAGGGAAAACTTGCATACAAGCTTTTCCATTCATTTCTGTGTTTACTCGCTCTTCCAGTAAAGAAGCGGCGATGCCTTTCGGGTGCTTATCGGTATTGGTTACATGACTGAATTTAATCACGATTTCACCAGGGTCACAGTTTGCAGCAGCATTAAAACTTGCGAGCGCCAGAGCAGATACAGACAGCAGGGTAAGAGGCTTAAACATTATTATTCTCCTTAGTAAACAAAGCAGCCCTTCAATGGGAACTGCGTGCTTTCACTAAGGCAATTAGCGCGCCATATTGACACAATTCATTAACAAGCCTTTAACCGCAAGGCTTCATCAGATCTGCCTGCAGTTGTCGCTAACTCGCTACAAAAATTAATGGGTGGAAAATGACACATAGAATATTTGTAAATGGGTGGGAGTTGACCAAAGCATCAGTGATAAATGAGGTCTGACCAAAAGCCCCTTTCACGATGATGCCTTGAAGTAATTTCAACCTATCCTGTAGAGTGCTGCACAACTTAGTCAGATTTACTGATCCACTACTTACCAAGAGTTGCTACCAATGAGTCAGATCTACCATCACCCAGTACAGATTTACTACGAAGATACCGATCACTCAGGTGTGGTTTATCACCCTAACTTTCTTAAATACTTTGAGCGTGCGCGCGAGCATGTGTTGGGCAGCGATAAACTGGCGGAGTTGTGGAATGAGCACGGACTAGGTTTTGCAGTCTATAAAGCCAATATGACCTTTCAAGACGGCGTTGAGTTCGCAGAGATCTGCGATATCCGAACCTCTTTTGAGCTCGATGGCAAATACAAAACCTTATGGCGACAAGAGGTATGGCGTAAAGATGCAACCAAACCTGCCGTGATTGGTGATATCGAGATGGTTTGCCTAGATAAAGACAAACAACTTCAGCCTGTACCCGCAGAAGTATTAAAAGCGATGCTTGGCGAAACGAGTTAGCCAATATTACGAATGGCTGAGAGCGAGCCGTGTTCAAGATTAGAAGCTAAAGGTTCTAGTGTAACGAACGTAAACTCAGCCAAGTAGCTTCGATTTGGGGAAGCACTTAATCTCTAATTGCATAGGAAGCGTTGCACCACCAAGCGTCACGGCAAATCGAAACTGGTTATCCAGCCTTCCTAAACTGCATTGCCAATCTGTTGAAGTATTGTCATTTTCAGCAGCATCCAACCCTACACCGTTATGGACAATGATTCCTCCATGTAACTCTGGTCGTAAACCCGACGAATGAACTGGCAGCGTTTGTTGAGTTAGATTGGAAAAATCGAACGAAAAACTTTTCAATGATGTGGCCAACCCCTTACCTGTCGCTTTGATGTACGACTCTTTCAGTGCCCACAAATCAAAAAAACGTTCTCTTTGAGATACCTCATCCAGCTCGAGTAAATCGTTAATCTCAAATTCCGAAAAGTAATGCTTCATGATCGCCGCGATGTTGGTCGAGCTTCTTGCATGTTCTATATCCACCCCAAGCTGTAGTGGTTGCCCTTTCGTTCGGCAGACAGCAATCAGTAAATGATCTTGACTGTGGCTAATATTGAAATTCAGTCCGGTTTTGTGTTGCTGCTCTGCAATCAAGCTTGGTTTGCCTTTTTCACCATACTCAAATCGCCACTCTTCAGCCGTCAAATCAGAGTAGATCGACAGAACCTCTCGTAAGTAGTTACGAACATAGAGCGCTTGGATCTGAGATGAAGGCATTCGATAACGCTCAACCTTAGCGACTTCATCGTCGGTCAGTTTCTGTTTAAGGCACGACACATGATCAGTACCTTCATCCAAATTGCTTAGAGAACAAAGCCACAAATCAACGACTGGTGTTTCCATCTTTTGAGCACTCACTTCTTAAAAATCACTATTCATAAAGCCATCAATAAAACATCAAAACGAACAAATTTAACTCACCTATATTTTGAGAGAAACATAGAGAATTTGGGCAGGAAACACCCTTCATATGCGGACTTAAAACTAATTTTTCAAATAATAACAAATTAAAACACAGATCACACTTAGCCTTACGGAACAGGCATCTATTAAATGTTAATTACAAAAATCTGACATAGATCTCACCAAGTCAAAAAATAGAGCATAAACACTAAAAAACTTCTCATATCCATTAATTATCAATAAGTTAATTGCATTAAAAATACAAAAAACAAAAGTTCAGTAAAATCATCTGGTCTGAACAGATCATAGTGGCCTCTGGGAGCATTGTATCGGCCACTCACCTCGGGTAGCCTGCTCAACCATTAAACAAATTCACACGTTTTTATTGCGGATACCTGCTTTGCATAAAGCAGTACTTTGGACAGGATTTAAATGGACATTAACCTCACATTCGAATACCCCCTTCACGCATGAAACACGTTCTCAACGTCTGCAAGTCAATGAACTTCGCACCCCCTATTTCAGTCAGGTGGCCAACTTTCGGCAGCCTTACTCTTCAGCTGCGTTTGCCCAAATCTGTTTCAGATTTATTTTCGATTCAATTAAAAGCGCAGCCTCAAAACACGACATCGCCCTCAGTGATTTCAAGTGGAGACTCATAATGAGCCAACCCGAAAAAAATACACCGGAATCAGTCGACGACACTCGACTTAATAAACGTCTTAAAGACATGCCTATTGCTATCGTTGGTATGGCAAGCATGTTTGCGAACTCTCGCTACCTAAACAAATTCTGGGATTTGATCAGCGAAAAGATCGATGCAATTACCGAAGTGCCTGATACACACTGGCGCCCAGAAGATTACTACGACTCAGATCGTACTACGCCAGACAAGTCTTACTGTAAGCGCGGTGGCTTCATCCCAGAAGTTGACTTCAACCCTATGGAATTCGGCCTTCCGCCAAATATCCTAGAACTGACTGATACGTCACAGCTGCTATCTCTGATCGTGGCAAAAGAAGTACTTGAAGATGCGAAACTTCCTGAAGGTTACGATCGCGATAAGATCGGTATTACGCTTGGTGTTGGTGGTGGTCAGAAGATCGCTCAAAGCCTGAATGCTCGTCTCCAATACCCTGTATTGAAAAAAGTCTTCAAGAGCAGTGGCATTAACGACGAAGACAGCGAAATGCTGATCAAAAAATTCCAAGACCAATACATCCACTGGGAAGAGAACTCATTCCCTGGTTCATTGGGTAACGTAATTTCAGGTCGTATTGCTAACCGCTTTGACCTTGGTGGCATCAACTGTGTAGTAGATGCAGCGTGTGCAGGATCTCTAGCCGCAATGCGTATGGCTCTTAGTGAGTTGGTTGAAGGTCGCAGTGAAATGATGATCACAGGTGGTGTGTGTACTGATAACTCGCCAACCATGTACATGAGCTTCTCTAAAACACCTGCATTTACCACCAATGAAACCATTCAACCTTTCGATATCGACTCAAAAGGCATGATGATTGGTGAAGGCATCGGTATGGTTGCTCTTAAGCGTCTTGAAGATGCAGAGCGCGATGGCGACAGAATCTACTCAGTGATTAAAGGTGTCGGTTCTTCTTCGGACGGTAAGTTCAAGAGTATTTACGCGCCTCGTCCTGAAGGACAAGCGAAAGCACTGAAACGTGCGTACGATGATGCTGGTTTCGCACCGCACACGCTTGGTCTTTTAGAAGCGCACGGTACAGGTACTGCAGCGGGTGATGTAGCTGAATTTGGTGGCTTAAACTCGGTATTCAGTGAGAACAATGAAGAGAAGCAACACATTGCGTTAGGCTCTGTGAAATCTCAAATTGGTCACACCAAATCAACTGCGGGTACTGCAGGTTTAATCAAAGCTGCATTAGCACTGCACCACAAAGTACTGCCGCCAACGATCAACGTATCGGCTCCGAATCCTAAGCTGGATATCGAGAACTCACCGTTCTACCTAAACACACAAACGCGTCCTTGGATGAAACGTGTCGACGGCACACCGCGCCGTGCAGGTATCAGCTCATTCGGTTTTGGTGGCACTAACTTCCACGTTGTATTGGAAGAGTACACGCCAGAACACGCTCGCGGTGACAAATACCGTCAGCGCCAAGTACCGCAAACTCTATTATTCAGCGCGGAATCTCGTCAAGCACTGACCAATGAGCTCAAGCAGGTTTCAACTCAAGCTGCAGACGCTGCGTTCAAACTGGAAGCGCTTGCTGAACAACATAATTTGCGTGAAGTTGACGCTAAGCATGCTCGTATTGGTTTAGTCGTGACTGACCAAGCAGACCTTCAAGCGCAACTGACTCAAGCAGTTTCTATGCTTGAGAGCCAAACCAAAGCACATTGGCAGATGCCAAACGGTACTAGCTACCGTGAGTCGGCACTGATTGCTGAAAACGGTGCTGGTAAAGTGGCTGCATTATTTGCTGGTCAAGGTTCGCAATACCTAAACATGGGTCGCGAGCTTGCTTGTCATTACCCTGAGATGCGTCAACAGCTTGCTCAAGCGGATCAAGTATTTGGTCAGCACAAGAAAACGGCTCTGTCGCAAATTCTGTTCCCAATTCCAACCTTCACACCAGAAGCAACCAAAGCTCAAGAAGCGGTGTTAACCAACACAGCCAATGCTCAAAGTGCGATTGGTACTGTGTCTATGGGTCAGTTCGACATCATGACTCAAGCGGGCTTCAAAGCTGACATGGTCGCAGGACACAGCTTTGGTGAGCTAAGCGCACTATGTGCATCGGGTGTTATCTCGCAAGACGATTACTACCAGCTAGCTTTCGCTCGTGGCGATGCGATGGCGGCGACACCAAAACAAGGCGACAGCGGTACGATGTTTGCGGTCATCCTAGACGCAGACAAACTTCCAGCCGTCGAAAGCTGCATCAGCCAATTCGAAGGCGTGAGCATTGCCAACTACAACGCTCCGACTCAACTAGTTATTGCAGGTCCAACTGCGACGGTTCAACAAGCAGCACAAGCGCTAACAGAACAAGGCTTCAAAGCGATTGCTCTGCCAGTATCTGGCGCTTTCCACACACCACTTGTTGCTCACGCTCAAAAACCATTTGCTTCTGCAATTGATAAAGCTTCGTTCAGTGCTCCAACGCTGCCGCTTTACTCAAACGCAACAGGCAAACTACACAGCAAAGACGCTAAAGCGATTAAGAAAGCATTCAAGCAACACATGCTGCAATCGGTTCGTTTCAGCGAGCAAATTGAAGCGATGTATGAAGCAGGTGCGCGTGTATTCGTTGAGTTCGGTCCGAAGAACATTCTTCAAAAGCTGGTTGAAAAAACATTGGCTGATAAGAACGAAGAGCTTTACGCAATCAGCATCAACCCAAGCCCTAAAGGCGACAGTGACCAACAGCTTCGTCTAGCGGCGGTTCAACTGTGCGTGGCGGGTGTTTCATTAGACAACATTGACCCTTACCAAGCTGACATTGCTGAACCTGCAAAGGCATCACCAATGAACATCAAGCTGAATGCAACCAACTACATCAGCCCTGCTACTCGTAAGAAAATGGATCAATCATTGGCTTCGGGCAACGTCACCGAAAAGACTGAGATTGTTGAAGTAAAAGTTGAAGTCGAGAAAATCGTGGAAAAAGAAGTGATTAAAACAGAAATCGTTGAAGTACCTGTGGCTGCTCCTCAAGCTTCAAATGTACAACAGTCAGTTGCAACAGCGCCAAGTGCACAAGCAGCTCAGCAACCTCAAGTGGCACAACCTGCATCGGCGACTATTCAACCAACAGCTTCAGTAACGGTTGATGAGTCTTCACTGCAATCATTCTTCAATGCTCAACAACAAGCAGCAGAAGTACATCAGCAGTTCCTTGCAATTCCTCAGCAATACGGTGACACGTTCAACACCCTAATGTCTGAGCAAGCGAAAATGGCAACAGCAGGCGTAGCAATTCCTGAGAACCTACAGCGTTCTATGGAGATGTTCCACCAGCACCAAGCTGAAACGCTAAAAGCTCACGCTCATTACCTAGAAATGCAAGCGCACAGCAACAACTCAGCACTTAATATGCTGACACAAGGTTCAGTACAAACGGTACAACCAACCTTCGTTGCGCCAGTAAATGCTCAGCCAGTGATTCAAGCTCCAGCTACTCAAACTACTCCAGCAGCTATCGTTCAACAGCCTGTAGCTCAAGTGCAAACAGCTCCTGTACAAGCTGCGCCGGTTCAAAATACAACAGTTCAGAAAGCTCCAGTACAGAAAGCAGCTCCTGCACCACAAGTAGCGGCTCAAGCGGCAGCACAGGTTGCAGCTCAGCCTGTGCCAGTTAAAGCACAACCGGCTCCTGTGGCTGCACCAGTAGCAGTACAATCAGCCGATGCTGAAAAAGTGATGCTAGAAGTGGTCGCTGAGAAAACGGGTTACCCAACGGAAATGCTTGATCTAGAAATGGACATGGAAGCAGACCTTGGTATCGACTCAATCAAGCGCGTAGAAATCCTTGGTACCGTTCAAGACGAAATGCCAAACCTACCTGAGCTGAACCCTGAAGATTTAGCTGAGTGTCGTACTCTTGGCGAAATCGTCGGCTACATGAACAGTAAAAGCATGAACAGCAAGATGCCAGCATCAGCGCCTGTTGCAGCACAGCCAAGCGCAGCCGCTCCTGTTCAAGCAGCAAATGGCCTTGATGCGAAAGTCGTTCAACAAACCATGCTAGAAGTGGTTGCTGAGAAGACAGGTTACCCAACGGAAATGCTTGATCTAGAAATGGATATGGAAGCTGACCTTGGTATCGATTCAATCAAGCGTGTTGAGATTCTTGGTACGGTTCAAGATGAACTGCCTACTCTTCCAGAGCTAAACCCTGAAGACTTAGCTGAGTGTCGCACTCTTGGCGAAATCGTTAACTACATGAACAGCAAGCTTCCAGCTTCGGCTCCTGTAGTCGCTCAAACTGCAACAACTTCAGTGCAAGCAACTAGCGGACTAGATGCAGCTGTTGTTCAGAAGACGATGTTAGAAGTGGTAGCAGAGAAGACGGGCTACCCGACTGAAATGCTAGATCTAGCAATGGATATGGAAGCCGACCTTGGTATCGATTCAATCAAGCGTGTTGAGATTCTTGGTACGGTTCAAGATGAACTACCGACTCTTCCAGAACTAAACCCTGAAGACTTAGCTGAATGTCGCACTCTAGGCGAAATCGTAGCCTACATGAACAGCAAGCTTCCAGCTTCTGCTCCAGTAGCAGCTCAAGCATCTGCGCCAGCAGTATCAAACGGTTTAAACGCCGAGCAAGTTCAAAGCACAATGTTGAGCGTAGTAGCGGATAAAACGGGCTACCCAACAGAAATGCTCGACCTAGCAATGGACATGGAAGCTGACCTTGGCATCGACTCAATCAAACGTGTTGAGATCCTTGGTACGGTTCAAGACCAACTACCAACCTTGCCAGAGCTAAACCCTGAAGACCTAGCTGAGTGTCGTACTCTGGGTGAAATTGTAGACTACATGAACAGCAAGCTAGCTCCGAATTCGGAAGCAGCGACAGTAGCTCCTGCTCCAGAAGCCGCTGTAGAAAGCACGAGCAACGACCTAAACCCTGCTCACGTTCAATCAACTATGATGGAAGTGGTTGCCGACAAAACAGGCTACCCAGCAGAAATGCTCGACCTAGCGATGGACATGGAAGCTGACCTTGGTATCGATTCGATTAAACGCGTTGAGATCTTGGGTACGGTTCAAGACCAGCTACCAACGCTGCCAGAGCTAAACCCTGAAGACTTAGCTGAGTGTCGTACTCTTGGTGAAATCGTTACCTACATGCAAAGCAAGCTATCCGTTGCTGCACCTGTAGCGACTGCTAAAGCTGAATCAGTAACGCCTATCGCAGAAACAGCGACAGCGGAACTTCCTCCACACAATGAGGTAGCGCTAAAAAAGCTACCAGCGGCAGATAAACTCGTCGATTGTTTCTCAAAAGACGCTTGTGTCGTGATCACAGATGATGGTCACAACGCCGGTGTTCTTGCAGAAAAGTTGACCGCTAACGGCATTCAAGTTGCTGTAGTGCGTAGTGCTCTTTCTGCCGCGTCACCTTTAAACAGTGAAATCGCAAGCTACACACTTAACAGTATCGATGATGCTGGTGTAACTGCGGTTATTAACGACATCGAAGCAGACCTTAAAACGTCGAACAAAATGATTGCTGGCTTCATTCATCTACAAGCTATCGTTGATGCAAAACAAAGCAACGAGCAAGCGGTTAACTTGAATGCAGACTCAAGAGCTTCGCTAACCACAGCGTTCTTGTTCGCGAAGCACCTAAATGGCCAACTGAATGCTGTTTCTGGTCGCAGCGTGTTCTTCACGCTAAGCCGTATCGATGGTGGCTTTGGTTACCTAGATACTAAGCAACTAGCAAATGCAGAACTTAACCAAGCCGCGTTGTCTGGTCTAACTAAGACACTGAGCCATGAATGGTCAAACGTATTCTGCCGTGCATTAGATGCTGACGCTTCGATTGATGCTCGTCACCTAGCTGAAGCTATCACAGGCGAACTGTTCGATATCGATACCAACACGGTTGAAATCGGCCTTAGCCATGCGGAAAACGGGGAATCTGGTCGTGCAACATTGATTGCGACAACACCAGGTGATGCGCAAACCAAAAACGCAGGTGCTCAGCTCACCAAGAGCGACAAAGTTCTGGTGACGGGTGGCGCTAAAGGCGTGACGTTTGAATGTGCACTGACACTTGCTAAGCAATGTAAGTCTCACTTCATTCTTGCAGGTCGTAGTAAGCATATTACTTCAGCTGAGCTACCTCAGTGGGCACAAGGCAAGCAAGAGAAAGAACTAAAACCAGCGGCTATCGCTCACCTACAAGCAACAGGTGACAAACCAACGCCGAAGAAAGTTGATACCTTGCTAAAACCGGTATTGAGCAGCCTTGAAATCAACGCAGCACTTGCCGCTTTCAACGAGATTGGCGCGAGCGCTGAATACCTAAGCTTAGATGTGTCGAACCATGAGTCAGTAGCGAAAACACTGGCGAATTTCGAAGGCATCACGGGTCTCATCCACGGTGCAGGCGTACTGGCTGACAAGCACATTCAAGATAAAACGCTTGATGAACTGAACATGGTTTACGGTACGAAAGTGGGCGGACTAGAAGCAGTTCTTAGTGGTCTTGATAGCAGTAAGCTAAAACTGATTGCGATGTTCTCTTCGGCGGCGGGTTTCTACGGAAACACAGGCCAAAGTGACTACTCGATGTCTAACGAAATCCTAAACAAAGCGGCTCTGCAGTTGTCTGCGCGTAACCCTCAAGCAAAAGTGATGAGCTTCAACTGGGGACCGTGGGACGGTGGCATGGTCAACGCAGCATTGAAACGTATGTTCACAGAGCGCGGCGTGTACGTAATTCCTCTTCAGGCAGGTGCAGAGCTGTTTAGTTCTCAACTACTGAACGAAACTGGCATTCAACTGCTGGTTGGCACGAGCATGCAAGGTTCTGACAACAAGGAAGCTGCTGTAAAAAAGCTTAATGCGGAGTCTGTGCATCTTGCAAAGAGTCCGCTGAATACAAGCATCACTGTGACACGTCATCTTGATCCGAAGGCATTGCCTTTCATTCAAGATCACTGCATTGCCGGTAACCCAGTGTTACCGACAGTGTGTGCTATCCAATGGATGCGTGAAATAGCAGAGCAACTGTTAGGGGTGAACGTTAGCGTTCACAACTATAAACTGCTTAAGGGTGTGATTTTTGATACTGATGAAGTGCAAGAGCTAACGCTTGTCTTGTCTTCAGACGATAAATCAAAAGATCAGCTAAAAGCAGTAATCAGCTGCCAAGGGCGACCACAGTATCAAGCTCAGTTGCAAGTTGCCTCTGTGCAAGTGTCTGAAGATGTTCAACAAGCGTCGACAAAACGCTTTGAAGCTAACTCTTCAACACCAGTAACAACGGCACAAGCTCTATACAGTGACGGCACTCTGTTTCACGGACCAAGACTGCAAGGTATTACCTCAGTTGAACGCTTTGACGACTTAGGCTTATTGGCTCAATGCCAGTTGCCTCAGATTGAAAACAGCGACTGCGGATCATTTATTCCGAAGCAAGGCTTTGGCGATAGCCAACCATTTGCTGAAGATTATCTGTTGCAAGCAATGCTGGTATGGGCTCGATTGAAGTACGGCGCGGCAAGTCTACCGTCTGCAATTGGTGAGTTTGTTTGTTACGCACCGATGCACAATGGTGACCAAGGTTGGCTAGAACTGAGCGTGATAAAAAGCACGGCTCGTTCACTGCAGGCTGATATCTCGCTTTACCACCAAGATGGTCGTTTAAGTGCGGTAATGAAAGGTGCCAAAGTCACCATCAGCAAGAGCTTAAATGACGCATTTTTGCCAAAATCTAGCTCAGCAGTGCCGAAGAAAGAAGCGACTAAGAACCCAGAAAAGGAGCAATTGTCATAGTGACTGTTCCTACTAATAAAGCGATGCCATTGCGCATCGCTCTTTTAGCTCAGCCAGCAAACGCGGCTGAGCTTTCTGCCGACTTATCACCTTCGCTTCCAGAGATTGTTACTGTTGTGGTTGATGGCAATTTTAATCAAGCACTTACTCACGCCATCGAGGCAGTCAATCAAGGTGGCGTGGTTAAGCTCTGTTTGGATTCTCACTCACCATCATTGTTGATGTTGAGTGCGCTGAATGCTGCTCAAAACAAGATTCATCCACACGCTTATCTAGCGGGTTTTGTAGATACAGCTACTGGAGATAGCGTTCAGCTTGCTCTGGATATTGCGCGCCGCCCCGCTACAGATTTAAGTCATCAACAGCAACACTCTGACTTATCGGCTTCGCAGCAGTTTGATGAATTGTTGAATATAGTTAATGCGATATCGAGCCGTTCATTACCTAACCATTACTGGTTCACTGAGCCAAACAAAGCACGTGTTGCTGCGTTAACTTTCAGTGACGATAGCCCAAAAGCCACCAGCCTGATATTGACTCAAGCGACCGGTTTGCACGAGCCAAAGCCCTTGCTATCCAGCGAGCGTTTGATGTTTGTAGTTTCTGGCAATGACCAAGCCGAACTGGTTTCTCAGTTAACCTCGTTAAGAGAAGAGCTTAAATGCGTTAACGAATCGGCAGACCATGAACTTGCTATCGCCAGCTTGATGTATTCAAACCTAAGTCATTTCCAAAGCGCTCAACACCATGCTGGCCGTGGTGCGAACATCGTGATTCAAGCCGCTTCAATTGAGGCTGCACTACAAGAGATCACCGCGATAGAAAATGCGTTGCCAAAAGTAGTGGGTGACAATAGCCACTACAAAACGCCAGCAGGCAGTTGTTTCTCACCGATGTCTCAAAGCAAAGGTGGCGTTGCATTTGTTTACCCTGGTGTTGGCACGGTTTATCCCGGCATGTTGCGCGAATTTCACCACCATTTCCCACAGTTATTTGCTCGCTTAGAACGCGAAGGTAACTTGAAAGAGATGCTGCAGGCTGAAAAAACCTACGCTAAAGACTCGCAAGAAATGTCGCTTAGTGAATTGGCAATTGCAGGTGTAGGCAGTAGTTATCTGTTAACACAACTGCTATGTGATGAATTCAAAGTGCAGCCAGATTTCGCTTTGGGTTACTCCAAGGGTGAAGCTTCCATGTGGGCCAGCTTAAATGTTTGGAAAAACCCACATGCGCTGATTGAGATGACTCAAACCAGTCCTATTTTCACGACGGCTATTTCTGGCGAACTCACAGCTGTGCGTCAAGATTGGCAGCTGAACGGCAACGAAAGCATCCAATGGAATAGCTTTGTGGTTCGCAGTGATGCACAAGCGATTGAGGCTCTGTTACCAGAATTCCCACGCGCTTATCTCGCTATCATCCAAGGTGATACTTGCGTGCTAGCAGGTTGTGAAAGCACATGTCGTGCACTACTCAAGAAACTGGGTAAACGTGGTATTGCCGCTAACCGTGTTACTGCGATGCACACCACACCAGCATTGAGCCAACATAGCCAAGTGCGTGAGTTTTACACGCAACCACTGTTCGACGAATTGCCAAAGCATATCCGCTTTATCAGCGCAGCAGGTCTACCGACGGGCGCACCAATCAATATAGACAGCGACAGCATCGCCCTTTCGATTGCCGACACTTTCTGTTCGACGCTGGATTTCACCGCGTTGATCCAAAGTGCACGTCAACAAGGTGCGCGTCTGTTTGTCGAAGTAGGTGCCGATCGTCAAACCAGCACATTGATCGACAAGATCAATCGTAGCGACAACGTAGCAGACCAATACTGCACAATCGCTTCCAATGCCAAAGGCGGTGACGATGTTGTCACGCTCATAAAATGCATTGGTCAGCTCATTACTCATCAAATCCCATTGTCTGTCGAGCCTCTTATCCAAGGACTAGAACAACAGATCACCGCAGCTAAGCAATTAAGCGGTTTGTCTCAAGGCAGCGCAGTGAATCATCAAGGAGAGCTAGTATGAGTTCTCAATCGAAACCATCTCAATATAAATATCAGGCTCAAAACAAACAGCAAGTGAAGTGCAATAAGATCGCGATTGTCGGTATTGCTAACCAATACCCAGAAGCCGATACGCCAAAAGACTTTTGGCAAAACTTGCTGGATAAAAAAGATTCTCGAACCACATTAAGCGCTGAAAAGTTAGGTGCTAAACCTGAAAGCTATCAAGGCGTTCAAGGTGAATCAGACCGCTTTTACTGTGACAAAGGCGGCTACATCGAAAACTTCAATTTCGATAGCAATGGCTACCGCTTAACAGCAGAATCGTTCAACGGTGTTGACCAGAGTTTCCTATGGGCTTTGGATACCAGTCGCAAGGCGTTAGTCGACGCAGGCATTGATTTAAATGCCGATGTTTTAGAGCGCACAGGCGTGATCATGGGTGCCCTTTCGTTCCCAACCACACGCTCAAACGACCTATTTCTGCCGATGTATCACTCAGTGGTCGAGAAAGCACTTAAAGATAAATTGGCTAATGATCAGTTTTCACTGCTACCAACCAATGAAACGGCTCAAGACCTCAACCCGATCAATGGTGCTGCGGCACATAACGCCTCTAAATTAGTGGCTGATGCATTGGGTCTTGGCAACGTGCAACTTAGCCTAGATGCGGCATGCGCAAGCTCAGTGTATTCATTGAAGTTAGCTTGTGATTACTTGAACACAGGCAAAGCCGACATGATGTTGGCAGGCGCGGTATCAGGTGCTGACCCATTCTTTATCAACATGGGTTTTTCCATCTTCCACGCTTACCCTGACCACGGTGTTTCGGTTCCGTTTGATAGCAACAGTAAAGGTCTGTTTGCTGGCGAAGGTGCCGGTGTTTTAGTCCTAAAACGCTTAGCTGATGCAGAACGTGATGGCGACAATATCTATGCAGTTGTCAGCGGTATTGGCTTGTCGAACGACGGCCGTGGCCAGTTCGTATTAAGCCCAAACAGCAAAGGACAAGTACAAGCCTTTGAACGCGCTTACGAGGCTTCAAACCTATCACCAGACAGCATTGAAGTGATTGAGTGTCACGCAACCGGCACACCATTAGGTGACAAGGTTGAGTTAACCTCAATGGAGCGTTTCTTTGCTGACAAATTGAATGGTTCTAACCCGCCATTGATTGGCTCTGCGAAGTCAAACCTCGGCCACTTACTGACTGCTGCGGGTATGCCGGGGATTATGAAAATGATCTTTGCGATGAAAGAAGGCGTGCTTCCTCCAAGTATTAATTTGGACAAGCCACTATCGTCGCCCGAAGGTTTATTTGGCCCACAGACTCTGCCAACGCAGGTTCAACCTTGGCCAAGTAAAGCGGGTAACTCAGAGCGCTGCGCGGGTGTTTCTGTATTTGGTTTCGGTGGTTGTAACGCTCACTTACTGCTTGAAGCGTATTCAGACACGAGTCATGTAAACCAGACTTTAGAGTCGGCATCTCCAAGCCTACAACCGTCTAATTTAAGCATTACTGGCCTAGCGTCTCACTTCGGTTCTCTGCAAAGTATCAACGCGCTGAGCACTGCGATTGAAACCAACAACGATGCTTTCATTGCCTTGCCTAAGAAGCGCTGGAAAGGCTTAGACCAACATCCAGAATTACTGAATCAGTTTGGTTTACGTGGCATTCCAAACGGCGCGTACATCGACCAATTCGATCTCGATTTCCTACGTTTTAAAGTGCCGCCAAACGAAGATGACCGTTTGATCTCTCAGCAGTTGCTACTGATGAAAGTTGCAGACGAAGCGATCAAAGATGCCAAGCTTGTAGCAGGCCAAAAGGTTGCAGTACTCGTTGCGATGGAAACAGAGCTTGAGATGCACCAATTCCGTGGACGCGTAAACCTGCATAGCCAATTGGCTGACAGCTTTGCCAACATGGGTATTGAGCTAACACAAGACGAATACCAATCGCTAGAAACCATCGCGATGGACAGTGTGATGGACGCAGCCAAGCTGAACCAATACACCAGTTTCATCGGCAATATCATGGCTTCGCGTATCTCGTCATTGTGGGACTTTAATGGCCCTGCCTTTACGATTTCAGCTGCTGAACAGTCAGTTGCGCGTTGTATCGATGTCGCACAAAACCTGATGTCGCAAGAATCGATGGACGCAGTTGTTATTGCAGCCGTTGACCTTAGTGGCAGTGCAGAACATGTGATTATCAAGAACAGCGTGAGCCCAGTGTCACTTTCTCCAAAATTCGGACAACCGCAAGACGGCAGTTGGAATGTAGGCGAAGGCGCAGGTGCCATTGTTCTTGTTGAAGAAAACCGAGTAGCTAGCGACCAAGATACGGCTTACGGCAGCATCAACGCATTAGCCTTTGGCTCAAGCGAGCGTAACAACGCCGTTGCTGACGAGTTACTGACTCAAGTCGGTATGAGTTCGAACGATGTTTCTCTGCTTGAGCTTAACCATGCATCAGAGTCTTTGTCACAAGAGCAAACACCTATCAATCTAGGAAGCAGCACTAAGACAATTCAAGCGAGTCAACGTGTTGGTCATTGCTCTGCTGCTTCTGGCATGGCAAGCCTGCTACACGGTCTGCTCAACCTGAACCTTGAGTCTCTGAATCCAAATGTCAGCTCTAAGAGCGCGATTGTTGCCAACATCAGCGAAGGACAATGCTCACAGCTACTACTAAGCCAATCGAATGTTGAATCTCAAGCTCTTTCGGTTCGTTTAAGCAGTGAACTGGCAAGTGATGTTAAGCGTCAATTGGTTAAACAAGTGACTCTAGGTGGTCGCGATATTTATCAACATATTGCCCAAACCCCAGTGACCAATTTGGCAACGATTCAACAGAAAGCTTCTGGTAAACAAGCAGCAAGAGTGGCGTCGGTTCCAACGACAGCAAGCATTCAAGCAGCTCTTGTGCAAAAAGAGTTAGAGAAGAAAGCATTAACGCAGAACGCGATAGAGCCAGTAATCGAAACTCCTACATCAGTCTCCCCTACTCTGGCGCCAACTCGCCACAGTCAGCTAACAGGTAACCACAGCAATATGACTCATGTCCTATCCGCTAAAAATGGCGTATCGAATATCGACGCTAATACGGATGCAGCATCACAGCCGTCTGTAACACCACACAACCAAGCTTTTGCTCAGAACCAGCAAGCAGCGCAGCAAGTACACAAAGCATTCTTGCACACTCGTGCCCAAGGCATGCAGATGGCTGATGCGTTATTAAAAGCACAGCTAAACGCAGTGACGTCTGGTTTAGATAGCAATGCCCTTTCTCAACAAACGAATGGTCAACAAACGAATGGCCAACAAACGCCAGCTCAGCCTGTTCAAGCTCAACCGGCTCCGGTTCAGTCAGTGCCAGTCAACGTACTTGCAACGCCAGTACCAGTAAAACCTATCCGTAAACCATGTATCTGGGATTACGATGATCTGGTTGAATACGCTGAAGGCGATATTGCGAATGTATTTGGCCCTGACTACGCGATCATCGATAGCTACTCGCGCCGCGTTCGTTTGCCAACTACCGATTACCTATTGGTTTCTCGTGTGACTAAGCTGAACGCGACCGTTAACGAGTACAAGCCAAGCACCATGACCACCGAATACGACATCCCAGTTGATGCTCCGTATCTTGTCGATGGTCAGATCCCTTGGGCTGTCGCGGTAGAATCTGGTCAGTGCGATCTAATGCTGATCAGCTACCTAGGTATTGACTTCGAAAACAAAGGCGAGCGTGTTTATCGCTTACTTGATTGTACGTTGACTTTCCTTGGCGACTTGCCTCGTGGTGGCGATACGCTGCGTTACGATATCTCAATCAACAACTTTGCTCGCAATGGCGACACGTTGCTGTTCTTCTTCTCGTACGAATGTTTCGTTGGCGACAAGATGATCCTGAAAATGGATAACGGCTGTGCGGGCTTCTTCACTGATGAAGAGCTAGCAGACGGCAAAGGTGTGATTCACACTGAAGATGAAATCAAGGCTCGTAAACTTGCGACTAAGCAACGCTTCGACCCTATGTTGCACTGCCCTAAAACCCAGTTTAACCACCAAGAACTGCGCCACCTACTGACTGCAAACATTGCAGAGTGTTTTGGCCCAACTCACCAATCTGATCGCCACCAGCCTTCTTTGTGCTTCAGCTCAGAGAAGTTCATGATGATCGAAAAGGTTAGCCGTGTTGAACCGCAAGGCGGCACATGGGGACTTGGTCTGATTGAAGGTCACAAGCAGCTAGAGCCTGAGCACTGGTACTTCCCTTGTCACTTCAAAGATGATTCAGTAATGGCTGGTTCTTTGATGGCAGAAGGTTGTGGTCAACTGCTTCAGTTCTTCATGATGCACCTTGGCATGCACACGCTTGTCCAAAATGGTCGTTTCCAACCACTTGAAAATGCCCCTCAACAAGTACGCTGTCGTGGTCAAGTTCTACCACAATCGGCAGAACTGACGTACCGCATGGAAGTGACTGAGATTGGTCTAAGCCCTCGCCCATACGCGAAAGCTAACATCGATATTTTGCTGAACGGCAAAGTGATTGTTGATTTCCAAAACTTAGGTGTGATGATCAAAGAAGACGACGAATGTACTCGTTATCTGCCTTCTTTAGAAACAGCTGTCGCGACCCCTGTTATCGAAAGCTTGGACCATAAAAGCTTGGGCCATACACCAGCAGTGAACCAACAAGCTTCAGCGAATGCGCCATTGATGGCACAAATTGAAGACCTAGAAACTGCACCTAACAAAGGTGTGGTTCCTCTTCAACACGTTGAAGCTCCGGTAACTCCAGATTACCCGAACCGCACACCCGATACGGTTCCATTCACGCCATACCATATGTTCGAATTCGCAACCGGCGATATCGAGAAATGTTTCGGCCCTGACTTCTCAATCTACCGTGGAATGATCCCACCACGTACTCCGTGTGGCGACTTGCAGCTAACCACCCGTGTCGTTGAGATTGACGGTAAGCGTGGCGACTTCAAGAAGCCTTCATCGTGTATTGCAGAATACGAAGTGCCAGAAAACGCATGGTACTTTGATGAAAACAGCCACCAGACCCTAATGCCTTACTCGGTATTGATGGAGATTTCACTGCAGCCAAACGGCTTTATCTCTGGCTACATGGGCACCACGCTTGGCTTCCCAGGTGAAGAACTGTTTTTCCGTAACCTAGATGGCAGCGGTAAAATGCTGCGTAACGTCGACTTGCGTGGCAAAACGATTACCAACGATTCTCGTCTGCTTTCAACGGTAATGATGGGCACTAACATCGTACAGAGCTTCAGCTTCGAACTGAGCACTGACGGCGTACCTTTCTACCAAGGTACAGCGGTATTTGGTTACTTCAAAGGCGCAGCCCTGAAAGATCAGCTGGGTTTGGACAACGGTAAAGTAACTCACCCTTGGCACGTTGATAACAATCGCACGCCGGATGTAAACATCAACCTGCTAGACAAAACGACGCGTTACTTCAATGCACCTATTTCTGCTACTGGTGAAGTGCAAGAGCACTACCAGCTGGCTGGCGGTCGTTTGAACTTTATCGATACTGTGCAGATCACCAGCGATGGTGGTAAAGATGGCCTTGGTTACCTATACGCTGAGCGTACGATTGACCCAAGCGATTGGTTCTTCCAGTTCCACTTCCATCAAGATCCGGTAATGCCAGGCTCTCTAGGTGTCGAAGCGATCATCGAGTTAATGCAAACCTATGCGCTAAACAAAGATCTTGGCGCTGGTTTCCGCAATCCGAAATTTGGTCAAATCCAATCGGAAGTAAAATGGAAATATCGTGGTCAGATTAACCCTCTGAACAAACAGATGTCTCTGGATGTACACATCACTGCGATTAAAGATGAAGACGGTAAACGCATCATCGTTGGTGACGCAAACCTAAGCAAAGATGGTCTGCGTATTTACGAAGTGAAAGACATCGCGATTTGTATCGAAGAAGCATAATCCTGACACGGGACTAGGAAAGAAATAATTATGACAACTCAAACTACTATCAATAACGAAAAGCTATCTCCGTGGCCTTGGCAGGTCGAAGAGAACACAACGCGTTTCGATAACGCAGCAATGTCGACAATCTTGAAAGATTTAAGCCTGGCTTGTTACGTCGTGAACCACCCAGAAAAAGGCTTAGGCGTAAGCCAACAAGCAGAGATTGCATCAGGCGATTCAGCAAGCTCAGCGAACAACCAACCTGTTAGCGCATTTGCTCCCGCTCTTGGTACACAAAGCCTAGGCGACGAAGATTTTCGTCGCTGTCATGGCGTGAAATACGCTTACTATGCAGGCGCAATGGCAAACGGCATTTCATCTGAAGAGTTAGTAATTGCCCTTGGCCAAGCTGGCATTCTTTGTTCATTTGGCGCGGCGGGCTTAATCCCGTCTCGCGTTGAGCAAGCGATCAACCGTATTCAAGCAGCACTGCCAAACGGTCCTTATGCGTTTAACCTGATTCACAGCCCAAGCGAACCCGCTCTAGAGCGCGGCAGTGTTGAACTATTTTTGAAGCACAAAGTGAAAACCGTTGAGGCTTCAGCATTCTTAGGTTTAACACCGCAAATCGTTCACTACCGTGCCGCGGGCCTTAGCCGCGATGCACAAGGTGAGGTTCAGATAGGCAACAAAGTTATTGCCAAGGTAAGCCGTACTGAAGTCGCGAGTAAATTCATGCAACCTGCTCCTGTGAAAATGCTGCAAGCTTTGGTTGATGAAGGCCGAATCACAGCAGAACAGATGGAACTGGCACAGCTGGTTCCTATGGCCGATGACATTACCGCAGAAGCCGATTCTGGTGGTCACACCGATAACCGCCCACTGGTTACCCTACTGCCAACGATTCTTGCGCTGAAAGAGCAAATCCAAGCACAATACCAATTCAAAACACCATTACGTGTTGGTTGTGGTGGTGGCGTCGGCACGCCTGACGCAGCTCTAGCAACGTTTAACATGGGCGCGGCATACATTGTTACTGGTTCTATTAACCAAGCCTGTGTTGAAGCTGGCGCGAGCGAACACACACGTAAGCTGCTTTCGACAACTGAAATGGCTGACGTGACTATGGCTCCGGCAGCAGACATGTTCGAAATGGGCGTGAAGCTGCAAGTGGTTAAGCGCGGTACCTTGTTCCCAATGCGTGCAAACAAGCTTTACGAGATCTACACACGCTACGACTCCATTGAAGCGATTCCAGTTGAAGAACGTCAAAAGCTAGAGAAGCAGGTATTCCGTTCAACATTGGATGACATCTGGGCAGGTACTGTTGCTCACTTTAACGAGCGCGACCCTAAACAGATCGAACGCGCTGAAGGCAACCCGAAGCGTAAAATGGCGTTGATTTTCCGCTGGTACTTGGGGCTTTCTAGCCGCTGGTCAAACACGGGCGAACAAGGTCGTGAAATGGATTATCAAGTATGGGCTGGCCCTGCACTTGGCGCATTCAACGCGTGGGCAAAAGACAGCTACCTAGATGATTACCAGCAGCGTAATGCGGTCGACCTTGCTAAGCACCTGATGCACGGTGCGGCTTACTTAGCACGTGTTAACCTGCTGACTTCGCAAGGCATCAAGCTTGATCCAGAACTAGCACGATGGAAGCCAACTCAAAGAATGGCGTAAATGACCTAAATGGACTGGTTGACGAGTAACTAATTACTCAGCGACAGGAAACAAAAAAGCGACCTTATCGGGTCGCTTTTCTTTTGGTTGTTCTTACCAGGCTCGCTACAAAATTAAGACTTCTGCATACGCTTTTTCAAGCGCGCTAAATCAATTGCACTTGAGCGTACAGTAAGCTTGATGCATTCGTAGTCGTATTCTTCCTTCACCACACTCATGTTTGAGCGAATCTCACCGATAATGCCTTGTCCAGAATAAGGAATCGTGATCTCTTCTTCGATCATGCCTTGTTCAGCCACACCCACAATGTACTTGTGTAGTTTGGTGATATCGAGCGGGTCACGAGTCGAGGTCAGCATTGCATCTGGGAATTCTTCAATCAGCTCTAACTGTTCTTCTTCGCTCAATCTATCGCACTTGTTCAGTACCAATAGTTTTTCGCTGCCTTCAACGCCCACTTGCGCTAATACTTCGTGTACCACATCAAGCTGTGCGCGGAATGAAACATCAGAAGCATCAACCACATAAAGCAGTAATGAAGCATCATGCGCTTCTGCTAGTGTTGAGTGGAATGAAGCAACCAGATCGTGTGGCAGTTTCTTGATGAAACCCACCGTATCTGACACTAAGATACGCGGCTGAGTGATCGGCTGAAGTGCACGAACCGTGGTATCTAAGGTCGCGAATAGCTTATCTTCACCGCTCACTTCGGTTGCGGTCATAGCGCGCATCATCGAAGATTTACCCGCGTTGGTGTAGCCAACCAGAGCAACAGTGAAAAGCTCCGAACGCTGAGTGCGTCGGTTCTTCATTTCGTCCTGTACGCTAACCAGCTCACGTTTAAGCGCAGCAATTTGGTCACGTACTTTACGGCGGTCTAGCTCTAATGAAGTTTCACCAGCACCCTGACCCATTTGACGCTCTTTATCACCGTCGGCTGTTTCACGCAGTCGAGGCACTAAGTAGTTTAGGCGAGCGATTTCAACTTGCAGACGTGCGGTACGAGTACGAGCATGGCGGCTAAAGATCTCGATGATGATACCAGTACGGTCAAATACCTCGACACCCAAGTGCGCTTCTACATTACGCAGTTGAGATGGGCTCAAATCACAGTCGAATACCACTACGTCAGCAGTACCAAACTCCACATCTTCAGATGGAAGATCATCAAAATCTAATTCATCGATACTAGCGCGAAAATCAAAAGATTCATCGATAAAATCTTCATCTTCTGCTTCTTCAATCGAACCTTGGTAACCGGTGAGGTGTGCAATTTCTGCAAGCTTACCTGCGCCCAACACGTTTTGTCGTTGTGTTGAACTGTGGTGCTGTGATTGTGTACCGACCACTTTAAACCCTAGGGTTGTTACTAAGCGAGCAAGTTCGGCAAGAGACTCTTTTGCTTCGTCACCTTTGAAGTCCGGTGTCGTAATAGAAATAAGTAAAGCGTTACTAGCTGAGGGTTTTGCTGTTAGTTTCATGTATTCTTCTGTTTATGCACTAATGTGCAACCTAGTATTTGGTCTAAAGTAGCGCGATCCTACGCTGTTCTCGGTCAGCTTTATAGAGCTAACGGAGGCTAATTAGCGATATTATTGCAGTTAATCCATTTATCTCGTTTATCCCTCTGTTTTCGTGAGGAAATAAAACAGGCTAAAACAACAAAAAAGACAGCATCACGTTACTTATTAGTAATTAGTGATACTGCCTTTGCTTAAGCTTAGACTCTCATTGAGCTACTGTCTCAAAAACTAAAAATCAATTCTCGCTTCAGTCTGAGCATCAAAGAATACCGCCTTTGATAAGTCAAAATGCAGCGGCGCCATTTGCCCAACTGACACTTCAAATTCTGGCGACAAGCGACATGCCACTTCTTGGTCGTTCACTTTCACCATCGCAATCGTATCTGGCCCTGTTGGTTCTAGCACTTCTAACTGCAAGTCTAGCTTGGTCGTTGCCGACACATCTTCACTTTCCTGCTCGGTAATATGTTCAGGGCGCAGGCCAATCACCACTTCTTTGCCATCTTGTTCACGCATGCTTTGTGGTAATCGAATGTGGTGCTCTTGCTCAGACGTACCCGTTACTTTGATGATCGGATTCTGATCATCATCCAAATCCACCATGGTCTTAATGAAGTTCATTGATGGTGAACCCATAAAGCCCGCGACAAACATATTGTTTGGCTTGGTGTAGATCTCTTGCGGCGTACCGAGTTGCTGCAGTTCACCATCTTTCATCACCGCAATACGATCCGCCAAGGTCATCGCCTCTATTTGGTCATGGGTGACGTAAACAATGGTGGTGTTAAGCTTTTGGTGAAGGCGTTTAATCTGATGACGCATTTCAACACGCAGCTTGGCATCCAAGTTAGAAAGCGGTTCATCGAACAGGTACAACTTAGGACGACGCGCCAAAGCGCGCCCCATAGCGACACGTTGACGCTGACCACCAGATAGCTGCGATGGTTTACGATCAAGCAGTTGTTCGATTTGTAGCATTTCAGCGACGCGATTCACTTCTGCGTCGATTTCGTCTTGTGGCATCTTGCGGATCTTCAAGCCGAAGGCGATATTGCCGCGTACCGTCATGTTTGGGTAAAGTGCGTACGACTGGAATACCATCGCGATGTCGCGGTCTTTAGGTTCAACCTGGGCCACGTCAACACCATCAATCACGATTTCACCCGAGCTAATATTTTCTAGCCCAGCAATGGTGTTCATTAGGGTGGATTTTCCACACCCCGAAGGGCCGACAAGTATCAAGAACTCCCCCGAATCGATACTGATGTCGATGCCCTTTAACGTTTCGTTGTCCGCGTTGCGATAGGTTTTACGGATCTGTTTTAAATCTAATGTTGCCATGGGTAATTATCCTTTTACTGATCCTGCCGTTAGGCCACGAACAAAATATTTTCCTGCGAAGACATACACCAACAGCGTTGGCAGCGCGGCGATGATCGCGGCAGCCATATCAACGTTGTATTCTTTAACGCCCGTGCTGGTGTTGACTAAGTTATTTAATGCTACGGTGATTGGCTGAGTCTCTGAGCCGGAATACACCACCCCGAACAAGAAATCGTTCCAGATTGCGGTGAACTGCCAGATCACCGTCACCATGATGATAGGCGTAGAGATCGGTAATAAGATCTTGAAGAAAATGGTAAAGAAGCCTGCACCATCCAGTTTTGCTGCTTTGATCAATTCATCCGGAATCGAGATGTAGAAGTTACGGAAAAACAGAGTTGTAAACGCCATGCCGTAGATAACGTGCACAATCACCAAGCCGATGGTTGTGTTCGCTAGCCCCATCTTGCCGAGCATGGTTGCCATTGGTAGTAGCACCACTTGGAACGGAATGAAGCAACCAAACAACAGTAAGCTGAAGAACAGATTCGAGCCTCGGAATTGCCATTTCGTCACTACATAACCATTGAATGCACCGAGCAATGTTGAAATCGCAACCGCAGGAATCACCATTTGGAACGAGTTCCAGAAGTAGCCTTTGATGCCTTCACATTTCACGCCCGTACAGGCGGTGTCCCACGCTTTATACCAAGCATCAAACACCCACTCTTTCGGTAAGCTCATCAAGTTACCTGCCTTGATGTCTGGCAGAGTTTTGAATGAGGTCAGCGCCATGACAAACAATGGCATTAGATACACCAAGCAGAAGAAAAGCAGTGCTGAATAAATAAAGATTCGAGCAAAATTGATGTTATTCATCATGACTTTTTCTCCCTAAGTTCAGAGTAAAGATAAGGCACGAGAATCGCTAAGATACCAGCAAGCATCATCATGGCACTGGCAGCACCAAGGCCGATTTGTCCACGCGTAAATGAGTGTGCGTACATGAATAGCGCAGGAAGATCCGATGAATAACCTGGGCCACCCGCTGTCATCGCGGTCACAAGGTCGAAACTCTTAATCGCAATGTGTGAGGTGATGATCACCGCGCTGAAAACCACAGGGCGCAAGCAAGGTAGAATGATTTTCAGATAAATAGTGGGTAAGCTTGCCCCATCAATTTGAGCGGCTTTGATGATTGAAGAATCAATGCCACGAAGGCCGGCTAAGAACATCGCCATCACGAAGCCTGACGACTGCCAAAGTGCTGCGATAACCAAGGTATAGACCGACATTTCAGAGTCGACTAACCAATCGAATTTGAAGTCGGTAAAGCCCCAATCTTGCATCAGTTTTTCAATGCCAAGACCCGGATTGAGAATCCATTTCCAAGCGGTACCCGTCACGATGAATGACAAGGCCATTGGGTATAAATAAATGGTACGAATCGCGCCTTCTTGACGGATGTTCTGGTCAAGCAATACCGCCAAACCCACACCCAACAAGATAGCAATCGCCATGAACAGAAAACCAAACACACCGAGGTTGGTGATTGAGGTGATCCAGCGATCGTTGTCCATCAGCTTTTCATATTGAGCTAAACCAACAAAGTTGAAGCTCGGTAAAAATCGAGAATTCGTAAACGACAGCGCCGCCGTCCAGAATATATAGCCGTAGATACACACCACGGTCACTAACGCGGTCGGCGCCAGTACAATCTTGGGTAACCAATGTTGCAACCTGTCAGCAAAGCTAGGCTTGGGCGCAGGCTGGCTCCTTGTGGGTTTTGGAGTCGACTCAGTCAAAACATGCTCCATAACTTATCCTTGTTGCACAATCGAGCCAATGGCTTACCTTTCGGCACCACATCAGCATCACGCATATCAGAATTGGGAGTGAAGAGTAGATAGGCTCCCTACGAGCCTACCCACCCTGGGGGTTTGGTAAAGCAACACAACCCGTCACTCACGTGCGTTGTGTGTCGCTTATCAAATTATATTAGATAGCCGCTTTCACAGCTTTCGCTAACTTAGCCGCCGCTTGTTTTGGATCGGCATCTTTTTCGTTGAAGAAGTTGGTTACCACGTCGTAAATCGCGCCTTGAGCGTAGCTTGTTGTCGCTAGGCCGTGAGCCATACTCGGAACAAGATCGCCAGATTTCGCACTCGCTTTGAAGGTTGCCATTGAATCCAACGCACATTGGTCGAACTTAGACATGTCCATATCTAGACGTACAGGGATAGAACCCTTGTTAAGGTTGAAGACTTCTTGGAAATCTTTGGTAAGAATGGTTTTCGCTAGGTCTTGCTGCGCTTTTTGGTTCTCTTTGTCACTCAGCTCAAAGAACGCAAAGCTATCGATGTTGAAAGTGAATTGGCCATCAGTGCCCGGTGCTGGTGCACAGATGTAATCTTTACCCGGTACTTTGCCTGCCGCAGTAAATTCACCTTTCGCCCAGTCACCCATGATCTGCATTGCCGCTTCGCCATTGATAACCATCGAAGTTGCTACGTTCCAATCACGACCCGGAGAGTTGCTGTCGATGTAATCACGCATCTTTTTGAACTTGGTGAACACTTCCACCATTTTGTCGCCAGATAACACGTCCATATCCAGATCAACGAACGCTTTGTTGTAATCTTCACTGCCTAGTACATCAAGTGCTACAGCTTCGAATACCGTAGCGTCTTGCCAAGGTTGACCACCGTGAGCCAGTGGAATGAAGCCAGCCGCTTTAATCTTGTCTGCGGCAACAAAGAACTCATCTAACGTAGTTGGAACCGTCACTCCTGATTTTTCTAAAACAACAGGGTTAGCCCAAAGCCAGTTAACACGGTGAACGTTGACAGGAACCGCCACATATTCGCCATCCCACTTCATCACTTTAGTGACCACTTCTGGCAGTAGCTCATCCCATTGTTCTTGTTTCGCCGTTGCATCGAGAGACGCTAGAAAACCTAAACCACCCCACTCTTGAATATCATGACCTTTGATCTGCGCGGCAGATGGAGGATTGCCCGACACTGCTCGAGTTTTCAAAACAGTCATCGCACTTTCACCGCCGCCACCAGCAACAGCGAAATCTTTCCAAGTATGGCCTTGTTCTTCAATCATCTCTTTCAGTACCGCTGCGGATTTCGCTTCGCCACCGGCAGTCCACCAGTGAAGCACTTCCACTTCACCAGCTTGAGAAAATGTTGAGGCAGCAAGAAGAGATAGAGTAAGTAGGGTTTTATTGATTTTCATTATTATCTTCCATGTTTTAGCGGACTCGACGTCCGGTTCAATACAGAGTCTACTTATTTTGATTTTTAGGATTGAAACAAAAGGTAAGCCTTATGTAACATAATTGTTACGTTACACTTCTAGGCCTGTTGGGATATAGACTTTGGCTTCTAAGCCACCTTGAGAGGAGTTGCGAATAATGAGATCTCCGCCGTGTCCATGCAGGATATTTCGGCAGATCCCGAGGCCAAGACCGTGTCCTTGATCATCCGTTGCTAACCTAAAGTAAGGTTCAAAAACTAACTCTAGCTTGTCTTCTGGAATACCGAGACCACGGTCTTGAATGGTCACGACCACCCAAAGATCATCACCGCTGATTTCAACAACTGCTGAGGAACCATACTTAACCGCGTTGTCGATTAAGTTGGTGAGTACACGCTTTATCGCCAGTGGTTTAGCGACCAATGGCTCAATGACGACCGGCTCGAACTCAACCTTTGTCTGATACTGGTTATGAGATTCAATCACTGCAAGTACCATTTCGTTGAGGTCAATAATGGCATTATTCTCGTGTAGATCGGTGTCTCTTACCGCTTGCAAAGCACCTTTAACCATCATCTCAAGCTCATCGAGATCTTTGTTGAATTTGTCTTTCTTTGCTTCACTCTCCAACAACTCTGCACGCAATCTAAGCCGTGTTATTGGTGTCTTTAAATCATGTGAGATTGCAGAGAAAAGGTGCTCACGGTCGGCAACATAGCGACGAATCCGTTGCTGCATTCGATTAAACGCTCGGGTCGCCGTCACCAGCTCAGTAGCCCCCTCTTCGTTAAGTGGCGGCTGCTGAATATCCATACTCATCTCATTGGCCGCTCTTGCTAATTTTTTAAGAGGGCGTACTTGCCGACGAATCATCAAGTAAGTCAAAACCAAAAGAATGAGGGTCGAGGAAACTAAGAAGATCACCTGTTCTCTGCCGAGAATCGTATCGTCGAGTTTGACGTAAGGCGCAGGCAACAACGCGGCGATATACACCCATTCATGACTGGCTAATTCTATCTGAACAACCAGAATAGGAGGGTTAAGAGGTTCTAAGGTTAAAGTATGATGTGCCCACGATCGTGGGAGATCGCTCAAGTAGATGTCATTTTTAAGCAAACGAAGATGTTCAGGGCGAGAGAAATCAACCCGCACTGATTCGACTTTATTGAGCTTGCTACTCAAAACACTTTCTATCGCTTCAATCGAGGCGGTTTTTAAACGGGTATCAGGGATCGGTTCGACAATCAACGCCTCTTTATTGAAAGAAACGAAGAAGCGCGTACCGCCCATATTGCGGATTTGATCCAACACGATATGGCGATATTTAACGGGCAGAGACTGGAAGAAAGTCACCGTCGAGGCAAACATATTGGCCATGCTTGAAGAGGCAGAACGAATCCCCTCCAGTTCTTTGTGTTTGGATTCGCTATACCAAATAGACGTTGCGATACCTTGAGCTATCACCACAGCTAACAAGGTCAGTAACAATGTTCTGGCAACCAAAGAGTTTGGCTTTAACCGACTCAACCCGTTCATAGGAAATACTTCATTGCCGAGGTGCTCATTAACATCACTTGATTATCAGTGTTGATACTGAACAGGCACAGCGAGGATATAGCCATTACCGCGCATGGTTTTGATGTAGTGAGGATACTTGCCACTGTTGCCCAATCGGCTTCTCAGACGACTAAGCTGCACATCAATGCCTCGCTCAAAAGGCAACGCTTCACGGCCTCTGGTCGCGAATGAGATAGTGTCACGGTCGAGAACTTCGTTAGGGCGAGTTAAGAACAACATCAACAGAGAAAAATCACTGCCCGACAAATCCATCTCTTCCGAGTTTTCATTGTGGGAAATTCGATGCGCTAACGTATCAAGCGTCCAATCACCAAAAACAATCTGTTTTGGCAATGCATCACTTGTCTTGTCATCCACCACTTGAACGCGGCGCAACAACGCTTTGATACGCGCCATTAACTGACGAGGGCTAAACGGCTTGGCAATGTAATCATCAGCACCAATTTCTAAGCCGATAATTTGGTCGGTTTCATCCGATACGGCAGTCAGCATGATGATAGGCACATTCGATTGCTTACGGACGCGTTGACACAAGGTAAAACCATCGTCACCGGGTAGCATCACATCAAGCAGAATCAGATCTGGATAACCTTGGTTTTGCAGATGAGCTTCTAGTTCAACACCATCTCCCACAGAAGAAACATCGAAACCAGATTTTGTGAGGTACTCTTCCAGCAGCTCGCGGATTTCTTGATCATCATCCACCACGAGAATTCGAGTATTTGTTGGCATCGCCCAAACCTATTAAATTTACAACTTATTCACATAGTGTATAGGCTGGCCGATTGTTTGATTATTGACATGTTTGTAAAGTTAGAAGAACAAACAGATAAAGATCACAACTTAGTGACCTCTATCTGAATCTTTAGGGCTTAATCCGCTATTGGTTGGTTATGAAGAGCAGCTGATCTCCATGGCTTTACCCCACTCAGGAGGTAGAGCCGCAAGGTATTCATAATCCGGGTGTTCCGCATAAGGGTCTGCCAGTACCACCATCAAAGCGTCAATGTCGCTGCTATCACCGCGCTCTGCTTTGTCTATCGCTAGCTGAGCTAGGTAGTTTCTGAGGATGTATTTCGGGTTTACCTGTCTCATATTTTCGCAGCGCTCGACCACTGAGCTATCTTCCAATTCGCAGCGTTGTAAGTAGTTATCTACCCACAGTTTTGCTGCCTCTCGATCAATTATCAGATCAATCACTTCTTGTGGCGACAAGGTGTCTAGGTTCGATAGCGTTCTAAAGAACCTTGGGTAGTCGACTTTGTTTTGCGACATCAGCTCGAACATAGATTCAAACAAACGACTGTCGCCTTCTTGTTTCGAAAGTAGCCCCAACTTACGACGCATCATCTGACTAAAGTAACCGTTCATTTGCGGTTCGTACTGCTCTAAAGCCGCCTCTAAGTCGGCCTTATCCACCAGCGGAGAAAGTGAGTGAGCCAGTGCCGACAAGTTCCAAAGCCCTATTCTTGGCTGCTGGTTAAAAGCATAACGACCTTGGTAATCCGAGTGATTACAGATCAATCTTGGGTCATATTCATCAAGAAACGCAAACGGACCATAATCGAAAGTTTGCCCGATGATCGACATGTTATCGGTGTTCATCACGCCATGAGCAAAACCATTCGCTTGCCACAACGCAATCATCTCCGCGGTACGGTCAACAATCTGATTAAACATAGCAGCGTAGGGTTTCTCTTCATCGAGACACTCAGGGAAGTGCCATTCAATGACTTTATCGGCCAGCAACTTATGCTCAGCCAACTGATTGGTATAAAACAGATGTTCAAAGTGACCGAAACGGATGTGTGATTCGGCAGCACGCACCAACAATGCGCCCCACTCTTGCTTCTCTCGATATACCGGTGTGTCGCTGGTCATCATAGCCAACGCGCGAGTGGTTGGGATATTGAGCCCTGCCATCGCTTCGCTACATAAGTACTCACGAACGGTTGATCGAATAACAGCGCGTCCATCGCCCATACGTGAATAGGGCGTTTTACCGGCACCTTTAAGGTGTAAATCGAACGTTTCGCCACTTTTCGCGACAATTTGAGCTAATAACAGCCCTCTTCCATCACCTAAATCCGGGTTATAAGAACCAAACTGGTGGCCTGCGTATTTCATTGCTACAGGCGAAAACTGCTCAGGTTCAACATTGCCAGATAACGTTTCAAGCAATTCCTCGGAAGCATCATCAAATGACAAAAAACCGAGTTCATCCGCAAGCTTATGATTCCATGCGAGCCATTGGACATTGCTGAGCGGTGTAGGTTGAATTGGGGTATAGAACAGTCGAGGTAATGCAGTAAATCGATTGTTAAATGAAATAGAATCCCAGACAGACATGAGAGATACACTGTAGATAAAAGATAACTTAAGATTATCACAGTTTCGTAACAACTTCAGAAGTGCGATGGCGCTTGTTTATAGAGGTAAGGTGATAAACCATTCCACAAGAAGAAAGTGGTGACTAGGAGTAAATTACTGGGGGATGCTTGCTAGAAGAAGATGACTAAGAAAAAGTTAAGTGGCTAGCCTGATGAGAAAAGCCACATTTATAAGAGAAAGAGTTCTGACTTTGAAGACTTTTTAACAAGTGATTTCATAATAAAAACTAAAACTATAGAGCCATGAAGCTGACTACATTAGAGCAAGAATACCCACTAGAGAAAGGGTAGAGAAAATCCAAGTACGACTGATTACGCCAAAGTTACTGTGTTGAATCATTTCTTGATGCTGCATATGCCTCTCCTTGAGAACGTGATGGTGTAACTACAATATATCGGCTTTTCGCCAAAAGCAGCAAGCACATTAATATTAACCTTTTATGACAGCATCAAGAATATTCTGTAACCATTCACCTCTCTGATAAAACAGAAAGTTATGCTCGACTGGTCGTCGAAAGCAGTGCGCCAGCCCCAATAAAGACACCTCCAGTGACACGATTAAAGACCTTGGCTCGACCTTTCGCAAACAACCAATTTGACGACTTCGCCCCCAAGTAGGCATACACCAATAACCAAGACAATTCCATCACTGCGAAGGTAAAAGCAAACACGGTAAACTGTGGTAATAGCGCAATTGAGGGATCAATAAACTGTGGGAAAAGTGCAGTAAAAAACAAGATAGCTTTGGGGTTACTCGCGCCAACAATAAAGCCACTTAAGTAATGCTGCGCAGCGCTTTCTTTGACAGATTGAGCACCGCCTTGTTGATCCGATAACTTGTCATAATCTTGTTGGCTAGAGCGCAGAGACTTCCAACCGAGGAAGATAAGGTAAGCCGCACCAGTCCATTTTATGACATTAAATACCACTTCAGACGAAGCAATAATTACCCCTAGCCCGGTAAACGATAAAGTTAAAATACCAGTAATCGCAGTTAAGCTCCCCAAGGCAGTAAATATCGATAATTTAAAGCCAGATTGCACACCTTTGGTCATGCACAATAAAGAACTTGGGCCTGGTGATGCCGTTAAAATTAGCACCGCTAATAAATAATAAATCCATGTATCAAAGCTCATCGTGAATCCTCCTTAACTCACTAAAACGACTAAATATTAAACACCAATATGTAATAAGCCCTCATATTAATCAACTAAATATTGCGCTTAACGTCTTCGATATAAATGCAAACATCTTTAATCTAGGCAATAAAAAACGCCATGCATTGCTGCATGGCGTTTAAATAAAAACGTTTCAAATCGAACGTCTTACTAGATGTCAGGTTCTAAGCTTACAGCCCTAAGATAGGGGCACTAACCTAATAATTGAAACCTAGTCTTTGTAGATAGAGAACTCATCAGCGCAAGCAACAAGCTGCTCACGAGTGATCATGAATACGCCATGACCACCGTTAGAGAATTCAATCCAAGTGAATGGAATCTCTGGGTACTGATCCATCATATGAACCATTGAGTTACCAACTTCACAGATAAGAATACCGTCGTCAGTTAGGTAGTCTGGTGCATTAGCTAAGATGCGACGAACCAATTTCAGACCGTCTGTACCCGCTGCTAGGCCAAGTTCTGGCTCGTGAGTAAACTCATCTGGCAGGCTGTTCATATCTTCTTCGTCCACGTAAGGTGGGTTAGATACGATCAGGTTGTATTTCTCTTTTGGCAAATCACGGAAAAGATCTGAACGGATTGGGAACACTTGCTGCTCCATGCCGTGATCTTGAACGTTCTGCTCTGCAACTTGCAATGCGTCAGTAGAGATATCAATCGCATCTACTTCAGCGTCTGGGAATGCGTGAGCACAAGCAATAGCGATACAACCACTACCCGTACACATATCCATGATGCGAGTTGGCTCTTCAGTTAACCAAGGTTGGAATTGAGCTTCGATCAGCTCACCAATTGGAGAACGAGGCACAAGAACGCGCTCATCAACGAAGAACTCAAGACCACAGAACCAAGCTTTGTTGGTTAGGTAAGCCGTTGGTGTACGATCATTAATACGCTTGATTACGCGCTCAACAATACGTAGACGTTCGCTGCTCGTTAGACGAGAGTTCATCACATGCGAAGGAACATCAATCGGCAGATAAAGAGTAGGTAAGATAAGTTGTACTGCCTCATCCCACGCGTTATCAGTGCCGTGACCATAAAATAGGCCCGCTGCGTTAAAGCGGCTAACAGTCCAACGAATCACATCTTGAAGCGTGTGTAGTTCTGATACCGCTTCTTCTACAAAAATCTTATCCAAAATTGTCTCCGAAAAGCGCTACAATACTGCTAATTACGTTTCTAATTAGAATTCATAACCTGATGAGCAAAAAAGACACCGACTTCGATGACGATTTCGCCCTGTTCAACGATGCAGTAAAGGGCGTTAAAAAGTTGCAACAGGATACCATAGTCCAGCAGCCAAAAAGAAATGCCAAGCAAAAAGAAATTACTCGAACGGCAAGACAAGCCAGTGATAGCGAGTTTTATTTCTCGGATGAGTTCATTCCGCATCTTAGCGAAGACGGTCCGACGCGTTATGCGCGTGATGATGTCTCTAAATATGAGGTCAAGCGCCTCCGTCGTGGTGTCTACGTGCCTGACGTGTATCTCGATATGCATGGTATGACTCAACAAGAAGCCAAACGTGAGCTTGGCGCGATGATTGCGCACTGCGTGAAAGAGAGCGTGGCGTGTGCCTGTGTTCAACACGGTATCGGTAAACACATCCTTAAACAGAAGGTGCCTTTGTGGTTAGCACAGCACCCAGACGTGATGGCTTTCCACCAAGCACCGTTAGAGTTTGGCGGCAATGGCGCGCTGTTAGTCTTGCTTTCGGTTCCTGAGAAGTAATTCTGGTTAACAAACTCTCTCTCACCAAAAAACAACAAAGGGCATCCCAATCATATTGAGATGCCCTTTCTAATTGTCTGCAACTTTGTCATCAAACAGAGCTCAACGAGCTTATGGATTGATGTTCCAAAGCAACTCACCTTTTTGTGTCTCAAGGTTGAAGTCGATACACGCTAGGCCCGAAGTGGGAAACATAGGCGGCGCCATGCCTGTTGCAAACTCTGCAGTTAGGTAGCCAACTAGAGGTAAATGAGAAACAAATAAAATGGTCTCTAGTTTTTCTACTTCAGCCATTGCTAAGGTCAAATCAAACACATCGTCGGACATTCCATAAGGCGTAATATCATCACAGGTTTCTACTTTCTTTCCAGAAAACGCCTGAGAGATCTCTAACCACGTTTCTTGTGCCCTTAAATATGGGCTCACCAGCACTTTATCGAATTGACTAATCCCCTGCTCATTTGCAGCTTGTGCCACGGCAAGAGAAGCCATTTTCCCGCGCTTGGTCAACGCTCTTTCTGCATCCGAGTTGGCAAAATGTTCTGCTTCACCGTGGCGCATAATGAATATTTTCATGTTCAATCCTGTCTTCGTAACATGTCGAAAGTCGATATATCCCATATATCAGCGAAACGCTACTTAGGTTTGGCTCTCAATCCAGAGAAACCGCAGTCAATATAAATAATTATATCAAGTCACTTGCCAAAGAGTTCGACTTTCTTAACAATCTTGTTAAAAGAAAATAAATTACTGATAAAAATCGATAAAAGTGATTTAGAAATCGCCAAAAAGCACTTCATATCCCAAAATATGATCACAAGGTTTGCACGCCGAATCATCGGGTACATAATTTAAAAACCACCTTCTCTGGAGATGCTCCTGTGCACTTAAGCCCAAATGATGAACATCAATACCGCTACATAACCTTAAATAACGGGTTACGTGCACTGTTAGTTCAGGATCAAAATGCTCAAAAAGCAGCAGCCGCATTAGCCGTCAATGTGGGGCATTTTGATGACCCTACAGACCGAGAGGGTTTAGCTCACTACTTAGAGCATATGCTATTTTTGGGAACTGAAAAGTATCCAAAGGTCGGAGAGTTCCAAAGTTTTATCAGCCAGCATGGCGGTAGCAACAACGCTTGGACAGGAACAGAGCACACCTGCTTCTTTTTTGATGTTGAATTGAATGCCTTTGAAACCGCACTCGATCGCTTCAGCCAATTTTTTACCGCTCCCCTTTTCAACGAAGAAGCGTTAGACAAAGAACGCCAAGCCGTTGACTCCGAATACAAGATGAAACTCAACGACGACTCACGACGCTTGTACCAAGTTACCAAAGAACTGGTGAATCACAATCACCCATTCTCGAAGTTTTCTGTCGGTAATATCGATACGTTGGGTGACAGAAACGGCGAGACGATTCGACAAGAGATCTTGGCTTTCCACCAGCAACAATACTCTGCTGACTTGATGACACTGACACTGTCTGGCAATCAGTCGTTAGATGAGATGCAAAGCTGGGTTGAGGATCGCTTTAGCTCAATCACCAATCACAACCTACAAGGCAAAAAGGTTGAAGTTCCGATTGTCGGCGAGTTAAGTACGGGTGTACAAGTCCGCGTTGAGCCGATTAAAGAAGTGCGCAAACTGATCTTAACCTTCCCGATGCCAAGCATGGACGAACACTACGGCGTTAAGCCTTTGTCGTTCTTTGCCCACCTTTTAGGTTACGAAGGTGAAGGCAGTTTGATGATGCAACTCAAAGAGAAAGGCTGGATAACATCTCTCTCTGCAGGTGGTGGCGCGAGTGGCAGTAACTACCGTGATTTCACAGTCAGTTGCTCATTGACCATAGAAGGTTTAACCAAAACCGATAACATCATCCAAGCGATATTTCAGTACATCAAGTTAGTCGAACAACAAGGCATAGAAGAGTGGCGCTACCTAGAAAAACGCGCCGTTTTAGAGTCTGCTTTCCGCTTTCAAGAGCCAGCAAGACCGCTTGATGTCGTCAGCCACCTCGTCATCAACATGCAGCACTACCAAGAGCAAGATGTGGTGTATGGCGATTACAAAATGTCGCATTTCGATGACGAATTACAGCGTGCTTTGCTGCCTTACTTAACCGTCGACAACATGCGGGCAACCATTGTTGCTCAGGGATTCGAGTATGACAGGGAAGCGAAGTGGTACTTTACGCCCTACTCGGTCACACCTTTTAGCGCTGAACAAGTTCAATGCTTTACGTGCATTAACCCCGGTTGGCAGTTTGAACTCCCAAGCAAAAACCCGTTTATTTGCTACGATCTAGACCCGACTGAACTCGAAGGTGACGCTAAGTTCCCACAACTGTTAGAAGAGCTCGATGGCTTTAAGCTATGGCATCTGCAAGACCATCAATTCCGGGTGCCAAAAGGTGTGGTGTATGTTGCTATCGATAGCCCGCACTCAGTCGCTAGCCCAAGAAATATCGTTAAAACACGCTTGTGTGTAGAAATGTTCTTAGACTCACTCGAAAAAGATACGTATCAGGCTGAAATCGCCGGAATGGGCTACAACATGTACACCCATCAGGGCGGTGTAACGCTCACTCTGTCCGGGTTTAGCGAGAAACAGCCACAACTGCTCAATATGATTCTTGAACGTTTCCAAGCACGCGACTTTAGTCCAACACGCTTCGAAACCATCAAGCATCAATTGCTCAGAAACTGGAACAACGCGTCGCAAGATCGCCCTATTTCGCAGTTGTTTAATGCAATGACTGGGATACTTCAACCAAATAACCCGCCCTATTCCGTGTTAATTGAAGCCTTAGAAACGATAGAGGTCGATGAGCTCTCCTCTTTTGTTCAAGCAATCTTGGCGGAACTTCATGTTGAGATGTTTGTGTATGGCGACTGGAAAAAAGCCGATGCACACAAGATGGCTGAAACGCTAAAAGATGCACTGCGTGTTCAAGATCAGGCTTACGAAGAATCACTGCGTCCGCTCATCATGCTCGGTGAAAATGGCAGCTTCCAACGTGAAGTGGTGTGTAACCAAGATGATTCGGCCATCGTGGTTTATTACCAATGTCCTGATATTTCTCCTAAAAACATCGCGCTGTATTCACTGGCAAACCATTTGATGTCGGCCACTTTCTTCCATGAGATACGAACCAAGCAGCAGCTAGGTTACATGGTCGGTACCGGCAATATGCCACTAAACCGACACCCAGGTATTGTGTTGTACGTGCAATCACCAAATGCAGCCCCTGCTGACTTGTTAGCCTCAATAGATGAGTTCCTCAATGCCTTTTATATGGTGTTGTTTGAGCTTAATGACTACCAATGGCACAGCAGTAAACGCGGTCTCTGGAATCAGATTTCGACACCAGATACGACTTTGCGAGGACGAGCTCAGCGCTTATGGGTTGCGATAGGCAATAAGGATGTTGAGTTCAACCAGAGAGAGCGCGTATTAGAAGACCTTAAGGGGTTAACTCGCTCTGACATGATGCGTTTTGTGGTTAGCCAGCTAAAACCACGCACGGCAAATCGCCTGATTATGCATGCTCACGGTAATGCTCATAATGAGGAAGAGAAGCTGTCAGCAGGTGTTGAAATTGGCTCTATTGATGAGTTTCAGTTACGCCCGAAAGATACTGAGCTAGGCTGATAAAGCTGGAATGAAAATCATAAGGTTGATGTGAAAGCATCAACCTTTTTTATTGGATGCAGCCCAAAAGCAGATCTCCTATTACGCTCCTTCGTCGCTTTAGGAGATGACGGTAGTTTTGATTGACGTGTGTTTGACCACCTTTCTAATCAACGCAATAACTTACTTTTTATCTCTCAATCATCATTCCCGAGAAGGAGGAACGACTGAGTCGGGAATCTCATTCCTTTCACACTCGTTCATAAAACAGAAAAGCCCGCATCAATTGCTTGATACGGGCTTCTTAATCAATGAGTTAGAGAGTTACTTGTAGAAAGACTCACCCAATCCAGCACGTGTCAGTAGGCCATCACATGGCGCGAAACGGTCACCGTACTTCTTAGCGAAATCGTTCATCATCTCAACCAGTGACTTAATGCCGATTTGATCCATATAACGGAACGGACCACCTAGGAATGGCGGGAAACCGATACCGAAAATCGCACCGATATCACCATCACGAGGGCTGCGGATAATGCCGTCGTCTAGACAACGAACCGCTTCGTTTAGCATAGGTAACACACAGCGCATCGCGATATCGTTATCGCTCAACTTAGGATCTGGTTGCAGCTTAAGCAGCTTGTAAACTGACTTATCCACTTCCTTCTTCTTGCCTTTGTAAGTGTAGAAACCTTTACCACTCTTGCGGCCTTTACGATTGTCATTCAAAAGAATATCGAACACATCAGGACCTTGGAAACGATCGCCAAGCTCATTCACTAAAATCGGAATGATCTTCGCACCGATATCAACACCCACCTCATCTAATAAAGTGATAGGACCAACCGGGAAACCGAAGTCCAATAACGTGCTGTCGAGCTTTTCAATCGGCTCGTTCGCTAGCAGTAAATGCGCTGCTTCGTTCATGTACGGAGCAAGAATACGGTTCACATAAAAACCAGCCGTGTCTTTCACAACAATCGGCGTTTTACCTTGCTTCTTCGCTAATGCAACAACCGTAGAAATCGTCTCTTCTGACGTAGTTTCATGAGGGATAACTTCTACTAGCGGCATTTTTTCGGCTGGGCTGAAGTAGTGAAGACCGACCACGTTTTCTGGTCGCTGCGCCTTCTCCGCAATCTTATGGATTGGCAGCGAAGACGTGTTGGTCGCAAAGATAGTCTCTGGCTTGGCATTGGCTTCGATATCCGCAACCATTGATTGCTTAAGGTCGAGGTCTTCAAATACCGCTTCAATCACTACATCAGTGTGGTTGAAACTCGTAAAGTCGATACCACCAGATAGCTGAAGCATCTTACTTTCAAGGCCCGCTCGGCTCAGAATGCGACGCTTACGCTGCTTATCGAACAACTTGAAGTTGTAGTTAAGCGCGTTCAGTACACCTTCATTTGATACGTCTTTAATGCGTACAGGCACTTTCGCCTTAGCAACACTGACATGGCTGATGCCTGCGCCCATAAGACCGCCGCCTAGCACACCAACACGCTTAACCGCTTTTGGTTCTGCGTCTGCGCCGTGTTCTTTTTTCATTTCCGTGGTTGCAAAGAAAATCGAACGAAGGGCTTTAGATTCAGAAGTCATAACCAGTTCAGAGAAACGCTTCGCTTCATACTGAAGGCCTTTGTCAAAGCCATTCTCAAGGCCATAACGAATCACGTCTAGAATCGCATCTGCTGCTGGGTAATTGCCGCGTGTTTTCTGATTGGTCTTCTTAGAAGCTTGTTCAAAAATCACTTTGCGACCAAGGCCGTTACGTGAAATCAGCTTTTCTTTGGTCGACGCTTGGCTTTTCGACGCAAGGCGCTTACCTTTTTTACTGCCCGTATTCTTTTCAACAAAGCTTTTAGCGACTTCAAGCAGGATAGTTTCAGGCACACAAGCATCGACAACACCGAGCGATTTCGCTTTCTTAGCGCGCAGTTGCTTACCCGTAAGGATTAGGTCAAGAGATGGCAGCAAACCAATAAGGCGAGGTAGACGCTGTGTACCGCCAGAGCCTGGTAACAGACCTAACTGTACTTCTGGTAGACCAAGACGAGTCTTATCTGAATCGGTACATACGCGGTAATCACACGCCAGTGCGAGCTCTAAACCACCGCCTAAACATGGGCCGTGAATCGCTGCGACTACTGGATACGGTAGTTCAGACAGAGTTTGGAACATCTCCTGCCCTTGGCGAGCTAGAGACTGTGCTTCGTCAGCCGTTTTACACGCATCAAGCATTCTTACATCAGCACCAGCGATAAAGTTATCTGGCTTAAGAGAATAAACGATTAGGCCCTTAACTCGGCTCTGCTTTTCTTTGAGTTGCTCGAAAATGGCTTTCATTTCTTCAGCAAAAGCCGCTTGCAGCGTGTTCATTTTCTCGTTTGGCACATCAATCGCTAACCAAGCAATATCTTGCTCGTCGATATTAAGAGAAAATGCTGCTTTCTTTGTGGTTGATTCAGTCGCCGACGTTGAATCTGGTTGAGCGACTGTTTCTTTTTCCGTTGTTGCATCAAGAGTCGTAGACATTATTCTACCTCCAAGATCATTGCTGCACCTAAACCACCAGCCGCACAAGCTGTGTTTAGTGCCAAGCCGCCACCGCGACGTTTCAGTTCACGTAATGTTTGAGTCATCATGCGTGCGCCAGTCGCTGCAAACGGATGTCCGTAAGCAATCGAGCTACCCAGCACGTTGAACTTCTCCATATCAATCTCACCGATCGCTTTATCGCGGCCAAGATTCTTCTGTGCAAACTCATCGCTTGCGAACATTTTCACGTTAGCCAAAACTTGGGCAGCGAATGCTTCGTGCATTTCGATCAGTGTTAGGTCTGACAACTCTAAACCGGTGTTCTTTAATACTTGTGAGGTCGCGTAAGTCGGGCCCATCAGCATATCTGTTTCAACACCAATCGCTGAGAACGCATAACCACGAATATAACCAAGCACTTCTAACCCTAGTTCTTTCGCTTTACCTTCGCGCATCAACATCACTGCTGCACCGCCATCGGTAAGAGGCGTAGCATTGGCTGCCGTTACACTGCCGTACTTTCTATCAAAAGCAGGACGCAGCTTAGCGTAACCTTCAACCGTTGAGTCGTGGCGAATGTTGTTGTCTTCCGCTAGATACTTTTTGTAAGGCGCCGGGAATGCCGTCATCACTTCGTCTTTAATCTTGCCTTCTTTCCATGCTTGAGAAGCCAAAGAGTGAGAACGGTGAGCAAGTGCGTCTTGAGCTTCGCGAGTAATACCATGCGTCTTAGCCATTTGCTCAGCCGTTTGTCCCATGGATAAACCAGTCGAGTACTCTGCAACTGCAGGTGGTACTGGCATCAAATCTTTTACGGAAAGCGTTTTAAGAATCTTCAGCTTTTGACCCATAGTTTTCGTTTTACTCAGCGCTAATAGATTTGCCGCTAACTTTTTCGAAACACCGATAGGCAATACAGAAGAAGAGTCCGCACCGCCCGCAATACCGACATCAATCGTGCCAGCCATAATGCTTTCGGTCACGTTAACTGCCGCTTGGAAGCTGGTTGCACATGCTCGTGTCACACTGTAGGCATCGGTATTGATGTCCATGCCGGTGCCCAACACGATTTCACGCGCAATGTTCGGCGCTTCTGGCATTTGCACGACTTGGCCGAACACAACTTGTTCGATAAGCGCAGGATCAACATCCGTTCTTGCAAGCATTTCGCTCACAACCATTTTGCCTAGGTCAACCGCAGGCACTTGGCTAAATTCTGTGCTCTGACGAGCAAATGGGGTTCGTAATCCAGCGACAACGGCAACACGTTCTCCAGAACGCGTTTTGACTTCCTGTTTGCCCATGGTTTCTCCTTAAAGTTAAGAGGTCTGACCTGAAGCATTGTAAAGAAGTTGTTAATTAAATCAAACGAGCGTTTAAATAAACGTGATACGAGTATCTCACTGTTTGAAAATATAACTGCACATTCAGGCGAACCTTTTTGGGGGAAAGGTTGTCGTAAGAGACTAAACTATTGTAAGCCAAGACTGTTATCGCAATGTAGAGAATGGTTTTCTTGAGGCAAAAAAAAACCACACAAAGCTGTGTGGTCGGAATGTATATAAAGCAATTAACTTAGCGCCAATTGAAATAATCAGTTTCCTGATTAGGAGAAAGTAAAGTCAGCCTTCAAAAGGAAGTGTCGTCTTGCTCAACATGCTAGCCACGAATGACTAACTAGACGACAAGGTGTACTATAACGGGTTCGAGGCCTTAAATTTTGAAGTAGATCAATTTTAATGTGATTTTACGATTTCCTGCCGATCGTTAGCTCTAAAAATATAAAAAACGAAGCACAACGTATAGAGGACAGCTATACGCAGAGCAATTATGGAGGCTCGTGTGTCAATAATAAAAATATTTGGAAAGAAAACAGCCAAGCGTCCGGTCAACTCTGATATGGACAAACAAAGAAAATACGAAGCACTCGTGCGTGCCTATCATCGTGACCTCTTTCGCTACGCCTATTGGTTATGCAAAGACAAAAGCATTGCCGAAGACTTAGTTCAAGAAACTTGCCTTCGTGCATGGAAGTCACTCGATAGCCTTCAAGATGAAAAAGCCGCTAAATCTTGGCTGATTACCATCTTGAGACGCGAGAACGCTCGACGTTTTGAACGCAAACAGTTTGATCTGGTTGATATCGACGATCACGGTAACGATGCTAGTGTCAGTGATGACCCGCACCATCAGCATCAGTGGTTGCAAGCCCAGATCATGAAACTTGAAATTGATTACCGTGAACCTCTCTTCTTGCAAGTGATTGGTGGTTTTAGTGGTGATGAGATTGCCGATATTCTCGATCTCAACAAAAACACGGTGATGACACGTTTATTCAGAGCTCGAAATCAGTTGAAAGAGCTGTTGGATACAGAAGAGGCAGAGAGGGGGCAACATAATGGATGATTTGGAATTTCGTCGTCGTGTATTGTCGGAACCTAAACAACGTACACAAGATATTGTTGATGCGACCGCGAATAGCGAAGCCAATAGTAACTTCTTAGACGATGTACTAGCGCTTGATAAACAGATCCACTCTGCAATGAATGTGGATGTGCCAGACGATCTTGCTGATCGTATTCTGTTCAATCAGACCTCAAGCGAAGAGAGCAAAATAGTAAGGCCTACGTTTGCGAGACGAGCAATGGCAATGGCTGCCTCGGTGGCGTTTGTTGCTGGTTTATTAGTTGGCCAAGTGAATTGGGGAAATGCATTCGTTTCACCTGCGCAAGCGAGTTTAGTTGATACGGCGATGAAGCATGTTGTTGATGAGAAGAGCTTTGTTAGTAACATCGATGAACAGGTCACATCGCAGCAGATCAATGCAAAAATGAATCCATTTGCTTTTCAGTTTGATGACGCTTTCCCTTACCACGTTTATTACCTAAACCACTGTGGCTTTGGTAAATCCAACGCGGTACATATGGTCTTCCAAGGCGCAAAAGGCAAGGTCACTCTGTTTTTAACTGGAATTCCGACTGACAAGTCTATCGACTTTGATGAAAAAGGCATGTCCGGCTCGGTAACACCCGTCGATGGCAGCAGCTTAATCCTGGTTGGTGAAAATGGTGAGGATGTTTCCAAAATCGCCGAAAAGCTGACAAAAATGATCAAACCAATGAGCTAATTCACTCTTAAAGCCCCGTCACAAAAGGCCCAGCAATTATATTACTGATATCGCTGGGCTTTATTTATAAATAAATCAGAAAACCATTCACACCATCAATACATCTAGAGTTAAAACTCTAAAAATCAGCATTTCGCACCATTTTCGTGCCAGATAGGCGTCATTTCCATAATTTTCCACTCAAAATTCCCAATGGTCGGATTTGTATATCGTATACTTGCGAATAGGATCAGCCACCATTGAGCAATTGCTCAAATTAATCGCCCTGTAGAGGCGGATATATAAAGGAATAAATGAATGACTACCAACAACACGCGTCTGTTTAAAAAGTCTCTTTTAGCAGTAACAATTACACTGGCGTCTTCGCAAGCGATGGCAGCAGGTTTCCAACTTAACGCACAATCAGCAACCGGCATCGGCCGTGCTTTCGCTGGTGATGCAGTAATCGCAGATAACGCGTCAGTAATGGCACGTAACCCTGCAGCAATGGCACTATTTGACAAAACTGAGCTTTCGCTTGGTTTTGAAAGCATTACTTCAATGATTGAAGTAAACGATGCTGAATACAATATTAATGGCAGTCCAATTCCGGTTGCCGACACGGATGATGTTGGTGATACATCTATCGCGCCAAATATCCACCTTATCGTTCCAGTAAACGATAAATTCGCTTGGGGTGTTAATGCGTACTCAAACTTCGGTACTAAGACAGAGTTTGATGATAGTTATACTGCAGCTGAATACGGCGGCTTAACAGATGTTCAGAGCATTAACTTTGGCCTTGCTGGTTCATACCGACTGAATAAACAATGGAGCTTTGGTGCAGGTTTAGACCTTATTTACGGTCAAGGCACCATGAAAAGAGAAACTAGTGCAGCTCTAGGTGTAGCTAGTGGCGGTTTAGTTCCTGCCGGAACAACATTAGTCGATGTTGATGAGGCTGATGGTTGGGCTGTGGGCTTCAATGTTGGTACTGTATATGAACTAGACGAAAACAACCGCTTCGGCTTAGCTTACCGCTACAGTCCAGAGATCACAGCTAAAGATGATAAAGGCCAAGAAATCACCTTACCTTTACCTGATATCGCTGAATTCTCGGGTTACCACAAAATCGAAGATACTAAATTCGCAGTTCACTACTCTGTACAATGGATTGGTTGGGGTGCATTCGATCAAATCGACTTTGAAAACTTACAAGGCTCACCTCTTGGCTCGTCGTATGCGAAACAATACCAATGGCAAGATGGCTGGCACTACGCTATTGGTGGTACATACTACCTAAACTCTGATTGGACTCTTCGTGCAGGTTACATGTACGACACAAGTGCACAGGATGAACTGACTTCAATTTCTGTTCCAGATTCTGATCGTCAATGGTTCTCTGCTGGTTTCACATACCACATTGACACAGTTTCTAATGTTGACTTCGGCTTCACATACCTAATGGGTGATGATGTAGATGTATCAGAAACTACGCCAGTCGCTCCTGGGCTTTCAACCGGTGTTAACGCAACAACACATGCTGATGCAATCCTGATGGGTCTGCAGTACAGCCGTAGCTTCTAATATAAGCTAATATATTTATCCCCAAAGGGTCGCATTATGCGACCCTTTTTCATTGCCTAAACCACTGACTCACATCAATTTAAGCTTACAGTTGTAGCCTGCAAGGTCAATATATGACTACAAGTGTACGCTCAAATTTCGCAACACAGCCGAAACATTTAGATTATTTCTCTAATAATTAAACACATTTACTCATTAAATCCCTAAAACACTGTTTTATTCGAATTTCATTTTTAAAGTAATGACTCTAAAAGTAGAATCACGCCACTAAATACTTATGATTCAGCGAACATAATAATGAAAATGAATAAGACTCTTCTATCTGCTGCAGTGGCAGTTGGACTACTTTCGACTTCTACCGTGACTCACGCGGCAGGTTTTCAACTAGCAGAATACTCAGCAACAGGCCTAGGCCGCGCATACGCGGGTGAAGCAGCAATGGCTGACGGTGCAGACGCACAATGGCGTAACCCTGCAATGCTGACTTACCTAGAAGGCACTCAGGTTTCTGTTGGTGCTATCTATGTTGACCCGAACATCGATATCGACGGTACTTCTACGTCCATGATGGGACAATCTACTTCGTCAAATTCTAGCGATTTTGCGCACAGTGCAGTAATCCCAAACTTTTATGTTTCTCATAAGTACAATGACAAGTTCGCATTAGGCTTTGCTGCGGGTACTAACTACGGTATGGAAACAGACCTAGGTAAAGACTTTGGTGGCGCTAACCATGGTAACGAAGCAAGCGTTACGACAATGGAGCTAAACCTAAACGCGGCTTACCAAGTACTTGAAAGCGTATCTATTGGTGGTGGTATTCGTTACATCATGGCTGAAGGTAGCTTTGGTGCGGTATCTACAGCTAACTCTCTAGTTCCTATGCCTCAAGGTACAGCTTTAAAATACATGGAAGGTGATGACACAGCGTGGGGCTGGCAAGTTGGTACCGCTTGGCAGATCAATGAAAACAACCGCCTTGGTTTTACCTACAAGTCAGAAGTAGACCTAACGCTTGAGGGCCACGCAAATGGTGTCGCTTTTGATGCTGTTGCAGGCGCTTTAGGTACTCCTGTGAAGTCAAAATATAACGGCTCTATGCAACTTGCATTGCCAGCAACCGCCGAGCTTGCAAGCTTCCATCAACTATCAGATAAAGTCGCTGTACATGCGAGTGTTAACTGGACTAATTGGAGCAGCTTTGAAGAACTAATAGCTGACATCCCTGAATTCGGCCCTGCTCGAACTCAAGATATCAAGCAAGAGAACTGGGAAGACAACTACCGTTTTGCGATCGGTACAACTTACCAAATGACACCTAAGTTAGCTCTGCGCTCTGGTATTGCGTACGATACTTCAGCGGTAAGCGAAGAGCACCGTACAGCAACGATTCCGGAAACAGACCGCACTTGGTTAAGTATTGGTGCTGGCTACCAATGGTCTGAGCAACTAACACTAGACGCTGGTTTCACTTACATCCTAGCGAAAGACGCAAAAATGGTTGAAGATGACGCAAGTTCTGCGCCATTTGGTGGTGACTTCGAAGGTGAAGTAACTGGTAGTATTTGGCTAGTGGGTATCCAAGCTAACTACCGTTTCTAATCTGTTTGACTTAATCTAAAGTAAACAAACATTAAAAAGGCTCGATGTTGTTATCAACATCGAGCCTTTCTTTTATCGGTTCTCTAAATCATGTTTCTAGTAATCTTCTAGATAACCATCGATGAAGTCTTCTTCTTCAAGGTCGACCTCTTCAGGTTCTATCTCGGCTTTGAAGTCACGACGTTGAATGTAAACATCACGCGTTAATGCATATGGATCAGGAGAGTTATCCAACAGCGCTTCTTGTGATACTAACTGAGCACGTGTTTCCATGCCTTCAAATGCCCACTTGCCTAAGCTAGCCCAGAAATTCAAGAACGACAGAGGGACATACAAGCCATCAACGGTTTCAGTTACTTCACGCGTTGTTAGTGGACCATAACCCGGCACCATGAAGTACGGACCATTCCCTACTCCGTAATGACCAATCGCATCAGAGAACGACTTATCATCGTACTTTGTAATCCCAGCTTCACTAGCAATATCGATTAAGCCTAACAAACCAATCGTTGAGTTAATCCAAAAACGATTGAAATGGTCGAGTGCTTTTTCACCATTGCCCATAATAAGGTTGTTAACCATGCTTGATGGTTCGTCTAAGTTGGCTAGAAAATTGGAGATACCAGAACGCACTGGCACAGGGGTGTAGTCAACATAAGCAAGGGAAACAGGACGAACTAAATAAGGATCTAGATATTCGTAGTTGATATCCCACATTGCTCGGTTGAAGCCTTCAAAAGGATCATTCGGGTGGGACTCTTCGACGTATTCAGAGGTTTCGAGGTTATCATCGTCAACACTTTCGTCCGGCGCACTTGAACACCCAACCGTTAAGCTTGCGATAAAAAGTAAACTCGAGAGTCTTAAAACACTGACAGACATATCACCTTTTCCATAAGGAATTCAAATAATAAAAAAGGCCAGCAATCGCTGGCCTCAATTGTTTGGCTAAGTCTATACCGTTTATCTGCAAATCGGAATAGCTAACACCTATGCAAAGTGATGATTAATATTGCTTATTGATATCAATGGTGACTGGAGCGCCCAATTCAACCACTTCACTTTCACCGTACCAATCACCTTCGCGAGTTGAAACGTTGCCGTCTGTATCAAGCCTAGCTCTAACCATCAGAGTTTCAAGGCTAGACAGCTCTTGTCCTTCCAGCATGCTGTTGCCGTCATCTAGCACAACAGTACGAGGGAAAGTCCCTAGTGGGTAACGAGCGGCTGCGATAGGCATTGGAGAACCATCCGCTCTGTGTACTGACACAATTAACACTGAGTTAGGGTCAGCATTCACGTCTGCAGATAGATCGAGCGTTACAGCAACAGTCTTACCTTGGTCGACACCCATAGTGTCACCCATTTTCTTCTGAGCACTTTCAATGCTGCGCGAAAGCATTTCATAGCGACTGTCTTGTGGACCAATCATCTGTTGCATGATGCTCCAGTACTTCACAGCACCTGGATAGTCTTGACGCTCAAATGCATCGAACGCTAGCAGTGAGAACACACGAAGGTCTACGTAATCGTTTTGAATCAAACGGCTCAAAATCAAACGAGCTTGGTTTTGATCCGCTTCATCAGGTGAAAGCATCAGTGCTTGTGCGAAACCTAACTGAACATCTTCATTCTTAGGTTCAAGCTTGTAAGCTCGTTCCATAGAATCTTTTGCTGTTTCAGCATCACGGTTAGCCAGTGCAATACGACCGAGTAGCAACCAACCTGTTGAATCTTTTGGCTGGTAATGCAGACGAGTACGAAGCGCTAGAGTCAAATCTTCCAGCTCATCATCCGTTAGTGCACCACCTTCCGATGACATTAGCTTTTTAGACAACTCAGGAAGGTTAGAGCTCACTTCTTGCCAGTGTTGAACTTTGTCCAATGCACCGAACTTAAAGTACATACCATAAGTCACAACGACGACAAGAATGATCGACGGTACAACCACACCAAGCGTAGAGATTTGAGTCTTCTTCATCTCTTCTTGGGCAGGAACATCATCAAGCAGAGACTGTTTCAAATCAGCGATCAGTTCTTGTTGGTTATCAACAAGACCTTCCTCTGCTTCTACTTCTAACTCGACAAGACGGTCTTTATAGAATGCTTTGTTCAACTCGTCGCGAAGCATCTCGTCATTGTTTGCCTTCTTATTAATAAAAGGCAGAACGATTAAGAAAATTGCCGCTAGCGAAAGGATAATGGTAGAAATCCAAAATAGAGTCATTACTTCTTATCTCCGTCGTTCTCTTCATCGAGTAACGCTTTTAAGCGAGCTTCTTTGTCTGCATCCCAGTCTTTATCTGACTCTACTGCTGCTTTTGATTTTGACTTTCTGCTTCGTAAAATAATCAAACCAAATCCAAACACAACAACCGCAAACGGACCAATCCAAAGGATCGATGTAGCTAAGGTCAGTGGCGGGTTGTACGTTACAAAGTTACCGTAACGAGCAATCATGTAATCAATAATTTCTTGCTCAGACTTGCCGTCTTTTGTCATCTCGTACACTTTTTGGCGTAAGTCGACCGCTAGCTCAGCATTCGAATCACCAATCGTGTTGTTCTGACATTTAGGGCAACGTAGCGTATTACTCAACTCTTTAAACTGCTGTTCTTGATCTACGGTATCAAATTCATGGAACTCGATAGGCGCAGCAGAAACAGTCGCTGAAATTGCGAACGTAGCGAATAGAGTAATCAGTGCCTTTCTAATCATTTCGATTCCTCCAACAACTCTTGATACATCGGCTCAAGCGTCGATGCCCAGTTGGTTGGGTTCACGTCACCAACATGGCGGTAGCGAACTACGCCGTTAGCATCGATTAGGAAAGTTTCAGGCGCGCCATACACGCCAAGGTCAAGGCCTAACATGCCATTACCATCAAACAGGCTAATTAGGTACGGGTTACCCAACTCTTTTAGCCAACCAACCGCTTTGTTGCGATCATCTTTGTAGTTAAGACCAATGATCTTAACGCCTTGATCCGCAAGCTTGTTCAGGTAAGAGTGCTCTGCATAACAAGTAGGACACCAAGTCGCCCACACGTTAAGAAGCAGTGGCTCGCCTTTAAAGATCGCTTGATCATGAAACTTACCTGGTTGTTCTAAGTCTTCTAGACCAAACTCAGGAACAGGCTTACCAATCAATACGGATTCTAGCTTAGTTGGGTCATCGCCCGACTGGTTGCGCATTAATTGCGTTGCAAAGATTCCAGCTAGAACCATGAACGCAATCAATGGAATGAATAAAATCTTCTTGTTCATTCGAATTAAGCCTCCTGCTCTTCAGCCGACTTTTTGGTTGGCTTACGGAAACGGTAACGACGGTCACTGATAGCAATAGCGCCACCAATCGACATAATCAAAGAACCTGCCCAGATCCAACGTACAAATGGTTTGTAGTAGATACGTACAGCCCAAGATTTGTTGTCGTCTAAACGTTCACCCATTGCAATGTAAAGGTCGCGCGTTACGCCACGGTCAATCGCTGCTTCTGTCATCATAGACTTAGCTGTGGTGTAGAAACGTTTTTCAGCGTGAAGCGTGTTGATGTATTTGCCTTCTTTAGTAATTTCAAAGTCAGCAATGTAACCATCGTAGTTAGGACCATCTTTGTCACGAACCCCTGTAAACAGGAAGCTGTATTCTTCAAGCTGGTAGCTTTCACCTGGCGCCAGACGTACATCACGTTCGATGCTGTAGTTTTGCACCATCGCGATACCAATCACTGTCACGGCTAAACCTATGTGACCACACATCATTGCCCAGTGGCTACGAGGTAGCTTAGTTAGACCTTTCAAGAATGTATGACGGTGTGTTGCACGCTCATGCAGCTCAAAGCCGTGCATGAAGAAGATCCAGAACGCCATCACCCAACCAGCAAAAGCAGTACCACTAAAGCGATCAGCTAGCATGGTCACCATTAGCGCACTTAAACCTAACGAGAAGATACCCGAAACTAACATTGGCTTAATAAGCTTAGACAGGTTGTCACGTTTCCAACGGATCAGTGGACCGATACCCAATAGGAACGAGAACGGGATCATTAACCAGAAGAACAACATATCAAAGAATGGTGCACCGATTGAAACCGAGCCCAGACCTAGCTGCTTATGAACAAGTGGTAACAATGTACCCACTAACACAACCACTAACGCTGCAATCAACAAGATATTGTTGCCGAGCAGTGCGTTTTCACGAGAAACCAAATCGAAGTTACCGCGAACACGAACCGATGCGCCTTTAACCGCGAACAACAGCAGTGAACCACCAATAACAAAGACTAGGAAACCTAGAATAAACATACCACGAGCAGGATCCGACGCGAATGCGTGAACAGATACCAAGATGCCCGAACGAACTAAGAATGTACCTAGTAAGCTTAGCGAGAATGCAGAGATAGCCAGCAATACTGTCCAAGCTTTAAATGTGCCACGCTTTTCAGTTACCGCTAGTGAGTGCATTAGAGCAGTACCAGCCAACCAAGGCATGAATGAAGCGTTTTCTACTGGATCCCAGAACCACCAGCCACCCCAGCCAAGTTCGTAGTAAGCCCACCATGAACCTAGTGCGATACCTACCGTTAGGAATAACCAAGCTGCGATTGTCCAAGGACGCGACCAACGAGCCCATGCCGTATCAAGACGACCACTCATTAGAGAAGCGATTGCGAAAGAGAACGCAACAGAGAAACCTACATAACCCATGTAAAGCATTGGCGGGTGAATAATCAAACCCGGGTCTTGCAGTAGTGGGTTCAAGTCACGGCCATCTACAGGGAAGAAAGGCAATGTACGTAGGAACGGGTTAGACGTTACGATAATGAACAGCAAGAAGCCGACAGTAATCAAACCCATGATAGCCAGTACGCGAGCCACAGACTCTTGAGGCATACCACGGCTAAACGTCGCTACTGCAACTGTCCAACCCGCTTGGATAAGAACCCAAAGCAGTAATGAACCTTCGTGAGCGCCCCAAACCGCCGTAATTCGGTAGTACCAAGGCAGTTGGCTATTCGAGTTACTTGCTACGTATTGAATCGTAAAATCATTGGTGTAGAACGCGTAACACAAGATAAAGAACGAAATCGCTAAGAATCCGAACATACCCCACGACAACGGTCGTGCGCTGTTCATCAATAATGTGTTATTTCGAGCGGCTCCATACAATGGGAGCACGCTTAGCAGCAATGCAAGTCCCAAGGACAGGATCATCGCAAAATGGCCGATCTCGGCTATCATTGAGCATTTCCTTCTTTTTGTTCAGTCGTGTATTGCAAAGGCTCATGTGTTTTCTTCATTGCTTCCGCAACTTCAGAAGGCATGTACTCTTCATCGTGCTTTGCCAACACCTCAAACGCTTCGATTGTCGTTGCATTTTTAAGCACACCCTGAGCAACAATACCTTGGCCTTCACGGAAAAGATCAGGAAGGATGCCATCGTATAGAATCGTTACTTTAGGGCCTACATCTTGCAAATCAAAGCTTACACGTAGTGATTCATTGTCACGGCTTACAGAGCCGACTACGACCATGCCACCAATACGTAGGCGTTGACCAACTTCAGGTTTTTTACCATCTTTGCCGTTGACCAGCTCAGTTGGTGTGTAGAACAGATCCATGTTCTGGTTAAGTGCGTAAACCATCAATCCAACAGTCGCACTGATACCAAAAAAGATCGCTAAGACAATGCCCAGCCTCTTTTTACGTCTTGGGTTCATAGAGTGTTCTCCATATTTTTTGCTGCATCGATACGAGCCTGACGATCAATCTTAGCTTGTACTTCATTTAGTAATTGCTTACCACGACGAACGCTTACGACCAGTAAAATGATCATCGCGAGAAATGTGATTCCAAATGCACTCCATACATATGAGGCGTAGCCCCCCATGGCAAAGAAATCACTCAAAGATTCAAAATACATAATTACCTACCCTACTACGCTTTTTCGGCCGCAAGCTTGCGAACCCATGGACGGTGACTCTCTTTACTGATGATTTCGTTACGGAAACGAACCATAGTCACAGCACCAAAGAAAAAGGCGAAGCCGAAGATGTTAAGAAGAAGCGGCCATAGCATGTCACTTGAGATCGAAGGTTTTGCGAACTTAGTAATGGTCGCGCCTTGATGAAGTGTATTCCACCACTCTACAGAGAAGTGAATGATAGGGAGGTTAATCACGCCTACGATAGCCAAGATACCCGCCGCTTTCGCTGCTGTTTTTTGGTCGTCAAAAGCGTGGTGTAGTGCGATCACACCCAAGTATAGGAATAGAAGAATCAGCTCTGAGGTTAAACGCGCATCCCAAACCCACCAAGCACCCCACATTGGTTTACCCCAAACTGCGCCAGTTAGTAACGCAATGAAGGTAAACACAGCGCCAATCGGTGCCATCGCCAGTGCGGCCATGTCTGATAGCCTTACCTGCCATACCAAACCGATAAAGGCAGCAATCGCCATCGACATGTAAACGCCCATCGACCAGATTGCAGACGGAACATGGATGTAGATGATACGGAAGCTATCGCCTTGTTGGTAATCAGAAGGCGCAAATGCAAGCCCCCACACGGTACCGACGGATAGACACAATAGCGCTAGGATCGAAAACCATGGCAAAAGTTTACCAGCAAGCTGATAAGAGGTTTCTGCTTTGGCATAGGGATGGAGCCATTTCCACATGTTGTAATCTCACTCTTACTTCATATTGCTTACAGCTATTAAAGCTATAATTATAATAATTTTATTTGTCTTGCTTTCAGTTTTATTGACTCTATGAGTCCAATCGACACATTTGGTTCACATTGGCTATACGATAACGGAACCCCAATCAGTTCACACTTACTCTAAGTGCGGCACTGATCGCAAAAGGCGTCATAGTCATCGCACCCATTAACATTGCCCCAAGCACCGCCAATTGACCGTTGTATGCAACGCCCAAAGCCGCAGCGTCAATTGCTGACGTCGCGAAGATTAAAATGGGGATGTAAAGCGGCAAGATTAACAGGCTTAACAGGACTCCGCCCTTCTGTAACCCAACGGTTAACGCAACACCAATCGCACCAATAAAACTCAATGCGGGTGTTCCTACCAGCAAGGTCAACACAACTGAGAGCCATGTATCAAAATCTAAAGACAACAAAACAGCCAATAATGGGCTGATTAAAATCAATGGTAACCCGGTCAACAACCAGTGTGCTATGACTTTGGACAATACTACCAACTGCAACGGGATTGGCATCAGCATCATCTGTTCAAGGGCGCCATCTTGAAAATCATCACGGAAAAGACGCTCTAAAGAGAGCAATGCAGAGAGCAAAGCGGCCACCCAAACAATACCCGCAGCAATACGCGCAAGTAGGTTTGGCTCTGGGCCAATACTCAAAGGGAAAAGCGTGATAACAATGATGAAGAACCACAAAGGGTTAAAGATATCCGCTTGACGTCGAAACGCGATAAGCAGTTCGCGTCGGATAATCGTGGTCATTGAAGAGATCATATTACTCACCCAACTTTATTTTTCTTAGTTTCGGGCTATCAGCAAACATATCTTGGTGTGTGGTTAACAACACAATGCCACCGTTGTCTGCATGCTGAGAAAAAAGAGATTCGAGAACTTTCACGCCCTGCTTATCAATGGCAGTCAGCGGCTCATCAAGAATCCACAACATTTGCTTGCTCAACCAAAGGCGAGCCAACGCAACTCGGCGTTGTTGGCCTGCTGAAAGTTGCCCCGCAGGTACGTCTTCTCTGCCCGCAAGCCCGACTTGAGCCAGCGCGTGATAAAGCTCTTCTTTGCTGGTACCGCCACTGTGAATCGACTGATAAAAGCTCAGATTCTCATAAGCACTAAGCTCGCGCTTTACGCCTGTTTGGTGACCAAGAAAAAGTAAATTTTGATGATAAACATCTCGACTCGATTCAATAGACTCACCGTCCCAAGAGATAGTGCCGTCATCGCGATCGCCTAAGCCAGTAATAATCCTAAGGAGTGTCGTTTTCCCGGTACCGTTACGACCTTCAACTTGAACCAGCTCACCTGGTTTCAATTGAAAAGACAACGATTCAAACAGAATCCTGTCGTCACGAATAGCAGTTAAATTTGAGACTTCTAGCATAGGTAAATTTAGTCGAGTAATGAGAGCGCTATAGTAGCACACCAACATGGTGACAAAACAGGACTAGGCGTTTTCGATAGAACAAAGTCGGTAAGAAACTGTTACCACCTCATCACAATTTACACATTTTCATCAACAAACAAGATATTGTCGTAGATACAAGCACTTATAAACATCGTTCTATATAGATCGGACAGGCATAAAAAAAGAAGCCGAAGCTTCTTTTAAGAGGAATACGTAATAAACATCAATTGCTCAATACGAATTAAGCGCTCAATTTAACGACGTCGAGGCGGGTCTCTGCGATCGCGAGAGGCATCGGGTTGATCATCGTACGATGAAGGGTTACTTCTCAACGAAGGGATTTTCTCTTTACCAGCAAGCTTGTTCTGCAGAGACATCATCAGCTCAGCTTCTGCTTTGGGTAATTCACATTCTTCAATTAACTCGTTAATCCCAGCGCCAAGCTGAACCATTTTCGTTGCACGTGTGTACAAACGTCCATCGGTATCCGCATGTTCCAGCTCAACAATACGTTCATTCAAATGTTTGATAAGATCTTGTTGTTCAGTCACTTTCTGGCCAAGGCCAACCACAACAGAGCGAACCTCAAGTAATTGCTTACTCGATTTTTGAAGCTCTTTGTCCAAGTTACGAACTTGCAGGCGTGACTGATCGAGCTGCTTTTGAATCGCACGTTTTACTTTGCTAATCAAAATCAGGATAAATAACGTAAAAACCCCAACGCCTGATATCAGAGCGACAGGGCTTAAAGGAAGCGCTTCAAACATTACAGGTGAGCCATCTCATCCCATTCGTCTTCGCTTAGTAGTTTGTTTAGATCTACTAAGATAAGTAGCTTGCCATCTCGGTTACTTACACCTTGGATGAACTTAGCACTTTCATCAGTACCAACACTTGGCGTTGTGTCGATTTCAGAAGAACGCAGGTAAACCACTTCAGCAACGCTATCTACTAGAATGCCAATTACTTGACGCTCAGATTCAATAACGATGATACGAGTGTTGTCTGTGATTTCACCTTGCATCAAACCAAAGCGAGAACGAGTGTCGATAACAGTAACAACGTTACCACGTAGGTTAATAATACCTAGAACGTAATCTGGAGCACCCGGTACTGGAGCAATTTCGCTGTAACGTAGTACTTCACGTACTTGCATTACGTTGATGCCGTAAGTTTCTTCTTCTAGCTGGAAAGTCACCCATTGAAGTACTTCATCATTCGTTTGCTCTTTTCTTACTTCAACTTCACTCATATGAGACATAGATAATCCTCTTGCCGTCGTTACCGACCACTATTATTAACTTGATGCTTATTGTTAGCCCAATGCTTATTACTAGCTTAATGCTTTTACATCTAGCCCTGCGTTTAGCATGGCGATTAATGCTTCAACATGAATCAAAGCACACATTTTTTCTTTTACCATACCAGCGAGCCATGGGCGTTTCCCTGCCATTTCTCGCCAACGTACTTTGTCTGTATTAAGTAGCTCGGTGCCTTTGAGCTCTGTGCCCGCCAGGCCCCACAAGCTCTCTCCAAGCATCACTATATATTGATAGTTTTCTTTGTATTCGTCACCTGATAGTTTCTCAGACATCACCCATTTTGCGGTGTCGACCACATCTAGCTGACTATCACGGTTGGTTTGTAAACCCAAATACCAAGCTGGCTTACCAATGATATGACTTAACTCTTCAAGGCGATGGATGCCGCCAAGCTCATCAAGTGGCACCGCAAAGGTCACGCCGTTTACATCAAAATACAAGACTTGAAAGTCTTCTTTGCGAACCGTACTTTCCCAAGAGGTAAACTGGTCAGCACCTCCTGCTTGAGTTTCGGGTTCAATAACTGTCTCGGGATCAGGAACGTCAAGTTCAGGCTCAACAGCCTTAACTTCTACTTGTTCCGTCTCCAACGATTCAGCTTGTAACTCTTCAATTTGCTGCGATTCAACAGGTGGCTCTACAACAATTGATAAATCGGGTTCTGGAAGATTCCAATCCTGAATCTCTGGCTCTTCGAACACTTGAACAGACTCAACCGCGGCATCAAACATTTGCATGTCTGCTTGCTGGGCGATTTTCTGGGTGTTCTGATCCATCAACTCATCAAGGTTCAGTTCATCAACAACATTGGTCGCCTCTAAACGACTCAGTAGTTTCTGAACATCTTCAAGGTTAGGAACCTCAAACTCAGCCGCGCGTATTTCTGCGTAGCTAGAGTGGTGACTCGAAAATTGGCGCTCTGGCTCTGGCTCTGGCTCTGGCTCTGGCTCTGGCTCTGGCTCTGGCTCTGGCTCTTCAGATTGTGATTCGTCGCTCGACTCGTCAACAAAAAAATCGTCAGATTCAAAGCTTTCATCGCCTAATAACGCAGTAAAGTAATCATCCAGTGCTTGTTCACTAGAGAGACTTGGCTGCGCCATTGTTGATTCTTTATTCGCGCTCATTTATCGCCAACCTTTCGAGATAAATAAGCAACTGTTTATAAGCAAATACACCACGGCTACCCGATGCAAAATGAGAGGCTGGCAAGCGTTTTAGGCTCGCGTCTCGAAACTTGGTATCAATCGGCACAGCAGACGTCCAAACTTGGTTTGGGTAATCATCTTTGAGCTGCGTTAATGTTTGCAGTGAGGCTTTGGTTCGCTTGTCGTACATCGTCGGGACAATCGTCACCTTAAACGGTGTTTTGCGCGACTTCTGCATAATGGTCAAAGTGCGAATCATGCGCTCTAAGCCCTTCATCGCCAAAAATTCCGTCTGTACCGGAATCAATATACGATCGCTTGCAGCCAATGCATTGACCATCATCACACCAAGAATTGGCGGGCAATCGATCAACACATAGTCGTAGTCATCTTTTAAAGCGGCCAAAGCACGCTTCAAGATCAACCCCATGCCGCTTCGATTTCCCATTACACGGTCTAATGTCGCCAAAGACATATGCGCAGGGATAATATCGATACCTTCGACTTCCGTTTGTAAAAGCAAAGGTCTTACCGTCTGCGCGTTAAATTCACGCAGCTGGAACAGATCAAACAGGCTCGATTCCACCGTATCTGAATCGTAACCCAGATAGGTGGTCAGTGATGCATGTGGGTCAGTATCAACCAACAGAACACGGTGCCCCTTCAACGCAAGTAAACCTGCTAGAGTCACGGTCGTGGTCGTTTTACCAACACCACCTTTTTGGTTTGCAACACTCCAAACAATCATTTCGATTTACCTAAGCTAACCCAACTTCAACCAAGATCCTTTCCGCAATGCGGTCTAGAGGTAGGTCTTCAGTAGAAATGCCAGCTTTTGCTACAGCTTGAGGCATACCATATACAACACAACTATCTTCGTCTTGTGCCCAAATCGTCGAGCCCGCAGTTTTCAACATACGCGAACCTTCTCGGCCATCTGCTCCCATACCGGTCAGTATCATAGACAAGACTTTGTCGCCGTAGATCTTCGCTGCAGAGCCGAATGTGACATCCACACAAGGCTTGTAGTTCATGCGGTCGCCGCCATCGATAATTCTTAGACGTGCAGACCCTGCGCGGCCATCCACCATCATCTGTTTACCACCCGGAGCAAGATACGCCACGCCAGGCTTTAGCACATCACCGTCTTGCGCTTCACGAACTTCAATCTTACACAAGGTGTTCAATCGACTTGCAAAAGCAGCGGTGAATGTTGCAGGCATATGCTGAACTAACACAATGGGATGTGGATAGTTGGCAGGGATGCGAGTCAAAATCTTCTGTAGAGCAACAGGGCCGCCAGTCGACGTACCAATTGCTGTTAATTGATACTTCTTACCTGACGCTCTGAATTTCGCCGTTGATGCAACCGCAGGCTTCGCTGTGGAAGTCGCAGCTGTTGTTGAAATTGGTTGGCGTAATGGCGTAGATGTTGAAGTCGTTGCTGTCGCTCTCGGCACAATAGGAGCACGACGCATAAATGCACGCTTTGCAGCAATCTGAATCACTCGCTGTTGAAGCAATGCAACTGCATCGTCGCGGTTACGTGCGATGTCTTCAAACTTCTTAGGTAAGAAGTCGAGAGCACCTGCATCTAACGCATCTAACGTTGCTCTCGCTCCATCATGCGTTAACGATGAAAACATCAAAATAGGCGTTGGAGACGCGGCCATGATCTCACGAACGGCAGTGATACCGTCCATGACAGGCATTTCAATGTCCATAGTGATTACGTCAGGTCTTAGCTGTTTCGCTTTCTCAACGGCTTCTTTACCGTTTACTGCAACATCAATGACTTCTAGGCGAGCCTCTGAGTTGATGATCTCGCTAACGCGACGACGAAAAAAACTCGAATCATCAACGACTAATACTTTAATCGCCATATTTATCCTTAAATTAAATTCTTGACGCTGCTGCGTACTGCTTCAACAAGTCCGGCACATCTAGAATCAATGCAATGTGTCCGTCACTTGTAATTGTCGCGCCTGCCATTCCTGGCGTGCCTTGCAGAAGCTTATCAAGCGGCTTGATGACTACTTCTTCTTGACCGATCAGCGTATCGACAACAAAACCAACACGTTGGCTACCAAGTTGCACGATAACAACATGGCCGTGCCCTTTACGCAGCTCAACAATACCCGCTTTAGGAGCAAGCCAGTTTTGCAAGTAGAACAACGGAATAGACTTATCGCGAACGATAATCGTCAGCTGGCCATCAACCACGTTTGTGCGGCTTAAATCTAGGTGGAAGATCTCGTTTACAGAAGCCAATGGCAATGCAAATGGATGACCGGCAACACCGACCATCAAGGTTGGTAGAATCGCTAGGGTTAGTGGAACCTTGATGGTGATCTTGGTGCCCTGTCCCATTTCTGAATCAATATCAATAGAGCCGTTCAGTGTGTTGATCGCTGTTTTCACAACGTCCATGCCCACACCACGACCAGAGATATCCGAGATCTGCTCTTTGCTTGAGAAGCCAGGAGCAAAAATCAGGTTGAAACACTCTTTATTTGATAAGCGAGACGCTGCATCTTCATCCATCAGGCCACGTTTAACCGCGATAGCACGAAGCTTATCAGGGTCCATACCGCCACCGTCATCAACGATAGCCAGTTCAATGTGGTCACCTTCTTGAGAGGCAGACAGAATCACTTTACCCGTTTGTGATTTACCCGCAGCAACACGGTCGTTTGGCATTTCAATACCATGATCGACAGAGTTTCTCACCAAGTGAATCAGGGGATCAGCAAGTGCTTCTACTAAGTTTTTATCAAGGTCCGTTTCTTCGCCACGCATTTCAAGAACGATGTCTTTCTTCAAGCTACGAGCAAGGTCACGGACAACTCGTGGGAAGCGACCAAATACTTTCTTGATCGGCTGCATACGAGTCTTCATTACCGCACCTTGAAGGTCTGCAGTAACAACATCTAAGTTAGAGACAGCTTTCGACATTTCTTCGTCGTTGCTGTTGAGGCCTAGGCTGACTAGTCGGTTACGCACCAAGACCAGTTCACCCACCATGTTCATGATGGTGTCCAGTGTTGATGTATCAACACGAACTGTCGCTTCAGCTTGTTGCTTCTTAGCCGGCACTTTAACTTCAGCTTTTGCTGGAGCGCTCGGTTTTGGCTCAGCTTTAACGGCAACTGGCGCAGCAGGTTTAGGCGCAGCTTGAGGTGCTACTGCCTTAACTTCTGCTGGCTTAGTCGCGGCATCCAATTCTTCAATCGAAGGTCCATTACCTGAGCCATGTAGTTGGTCAAGTAACTTCTCGAACTCTTCGTCAGTCATCAGATCATCGCCTTCAGACATCGCCGAAACAGGTGCTGCTGGCGGCGTTGGCGGTGGAGGAGGCGTTGAACTTGCCGCTGTCGGGCTCTTACCCGCACCGTGCAATTCATCTAATAACTTTTCAAATTCGTCATCAGTAATATCACCACTGTCAGCAACAAACTGAGGTGCAGCGGGTGCTGGCGGCGGTGTTGGTGCAGAAGGCGCTGTTGGTGAACCACCTTTACCGTGAAGCTCATCAAGCAAGCGTTCAAACTCATCTTCAGAGATATCATCGACTGAAGATGCATTGATGTTTGAGCTTTCAGCAGTAGGTTCCGGAGCAATAACAGGCTCAGGCGCTGCAACAACAGGTTCAGGGATAATAGGTGCAGGCGCTTCTACTGGTGCCACTTCATCCGCAGACTCTGGTTTACAGAGACGGTGAAGTTCATCCAATAAAGATTGGTCGGCTGGCACTAAAGGTTCCTGATCTTGCACGGCGCGAAACTGTACATTGACTGTATCTAGCGCCTGCAGCATGGTATCCATCAAACCTGATGTTACGCTGCGTTGGCCGTTTCGCAGAATGTCGAACACATTCTCAGCACCATGACAAGTATCCACCAGCTCAGTTAATGCTAGGAAACCAGCACCACCTTTTACTGTATGGAAACCACGGAAAATAGCATTTAATAGGTCTTTGTCGTCAGGGTTATTCTCAAGCTCTACCAGTTGTTCTGATAGGAGTTCAAGGATCTCTCCTGCTTCAACTAAAAAGTCCTGAAGAATATCTTCGTCTAAATCGTAGCTCATACGTTACCTTTAAAATCCAAGACTGGATAACAAATCGTCGACTTCATCTTGAGATGCGACAGCGTCTTCGCGCTCTTCTGGGTTCATAATTGGACCTTCAGGCGCAATCGATGCTTTCTTCTCTGACTCTGGAGTTGGCTCTTTTTGATTCGCACCGAATACCGTGAGAATCTCGACCAAACGTCCTTCCACCTCATTCACCAAGGTAATAACTTTGCTGATTATCTGCCCAGTTAAATCTTGGAAATCCTGAGCCATCAAGATTTCAGTCAATTGTCCGCGTAGTTCAGTACTGTCGCCTTCTACTTGGACAAGCAATCCATCAATGCGGTGACATAAAGCTTTAAATTGTGCCAGCTCAATGCGGCCATGCATCAGTTCATTCCATTGAGGCCTTACTTGAAGTAAACACTCGTGTAGGTTGTCTGCGATTGGCATACAGCGATCGACAGCGTCCATCGTCTTATTTGCCGCAACTTCCGTTTTATCAATGACATACTGAAGGCGATCCCTTGCATCAGGGATTTCGTCATTTGCGATAACGCTGATGCGTTCATCGAAATTGAATTGAGTCAAAGAGTCGTGGAGGTCGCGTGTCAGACTTCCTATTTCTTGAAGCATTGGATTGTCTTGAAGACTAAAGTTATCTTCATAAATGCTTCTCACAAGAGAATCAGCATTTTGCTGCTCATCGTTCTCAAGCAGCTCTACTAATTTTTTTGCTTGTTCTAATGAAATCATCCTGAATTCGGCCTTACTCCGCATACTTTGTGCGCTTAGGCTATCGAGATAAACAGATAACTTATCAGTCAGTGTTTACCTAGAAGTGCCTAAATTTATTGATGCTTATAAGCGATCAAAAATCTTATCAAGTTTCTCTTTCAGCGTTGCAGCAGTGAAAGGCTTCACAATGTAACCATTAACACCCGCTTGCGCAGCTTCGATGATCTGCTCACGCTTCGCTTCAGCTGTGATCATAAGCACTGGAAGGTGCTTAAGTTCTGCGTCTGCGCGAATGTGTTTAAGCAGGTCAATCCCTTGCATGCCTGGCATGTTCCAGTCAGTTACCACGAAATCAAATTCGCCTTTTTTCAGCATAGGTAACGCGGTCAAGCCATCATCTGCTTCTTGAGTGTTGTTGAAACCTAAATCGCGAAGTAGGTTTTTAACAATTCGGCGCATCGTTGAAAAATCATCAACAATGAGAATTTTCATGTTTTTGTTCAAATTAGCCTCCACTGAATAGGATCAGTGTTGTTAGTCGTTCTGTGTCCAAGCACTTAACTTAGTGCGTAAACGCTGCATAGATTGGCTCAGTATTTGGCTGACACGAGATTCGCTGACACCTAACACTTCCCCAATCTCTTTTAAATTGAGTTCTTCGTCGTAATAAAGCGAAAGCACGAGGCCTTCCCTTTCCGGAAGTTGTTTTATCGAATCGATCAAAGCTTGGCGGAATGACTCATCAGCAACCCCTTGAAAAGGCGTATTATCTTGAGAGTCTTCATTCGGAGATATTACATCATCTGAGACGCCTAAATCTTCAATTCCAACCAGTCTTGAGCAATTAATGTCAGTTAAAGCACTGTGATACTGCTCTAAACTGAGCCCCATGTGTTTTGCCACTTCGGCATCACTCGGGTCGCGGTTGAGGATACCCTCTAATTCCGCAATTGCACTGCTGATTTCTCGATTGTTCTTATGAACCGATCTCGGCACCCAGTCCCCACGGCGAATGTCATCCAACATTGCCCCGCGAATCCGAATACCAGCATACGTCTCAAAGCTTGCGCCTTTGGTACCATCATAGTTTTGTTGCGCTTCAATCAAGCCGATCATGCCAGCTTGAATTAAGTCATCAACCAATACATTAGGCGGTAATCGCCCCAACAAGTGATGAGCGATACGTTTAACCAACACAGAGTACTTCTCAAAAAAAGCCTGTTGGCTATTGTGATTAGCGTGTTGGTCGTAAGTAAGCGCTTTATTCACCAAATGGTTCCTCTATAAATTCAGTACGATTCAGCAGCCTTTCAACAAAGAACTCCAAGTGTCCGCTCGGTGTTTTTGGTATTGGCCAGGTCAAGGCTTTGTTAGCCAAAGAGCTGATTGCCAATGCAGCTGGAGAGCGAGGAAACGCATCGACTACGATTTTCTGTCTCTTGACTGATTGACGTACTTTATCATCTAAAGGAATACATGCTACGAGTTCGAGGCTCACATTCAAGAAGCGCTCTGTGACCAAAGTCAACTTTGCAAATAATTCTCGGCCTTCGCGGTAGCTTCTGACCATATTTGCAACAACTTTGAATCGCTGAACTTGGTGTTCTCTGCTTAAAAGCTTAATCAAAGCATATGCATCCGTGATCGAGGTAGGTTCATCACATACCACGACAACCACGTCTTGCGCCGCTCTTGAGAAGCTGATCACCATGTCCGAAATACCGGCTGCGGTATCAACCAACAAGATATCCATCTCGTCTTCAAGCGAACCGAATGCGCGAATCAAACCAGCATGCTGTGCGTGTGAAAGTTCAGTCATGCTTTGAGTGCCCGATGTCGCTGGAATAATTTTAATTCCGTGCGGCCCTTCGACAATCGCATCCTTAAGTTCACATTCGCCAGCCAACACATGCCCAAGGTTTCGTTTAGAACGAATACCTAGCATGATATCGACGTTCGCTAGTCCTAAATCGGCATCTAGCACCATGACTTTTTTGCCTTGGCGCGCCATGCAAATAGCCATACCTAACGTCACATTAGATTTACCAACGCCTCCCTTACCACCGGTTACAGCGATAACTTTTGTGAGTGAAGGCTTGGTTAAGCGACGGAGGCCGCTAGCTTGGTCATGTATCATATTTTCATTCATATTTATCCGCCGCCTAGAGCCCTTCAGAATCGCTATTCCAGTAATGAGGTTCATTCTCTGTAGATTTTTCTAATAGCTCATTAGCCTTAGCAATCATGTACTTTGGCTGAGCTATAACGATATCTTCAGGAACTCGTTGACCATTTGCTATGTAAGCAACTGGTAATGCATTTTGTATTACGACACTGATGAATTCACCTAGACTTAGGGATTCATCCAGCTTAGTCATGATGCATCCCGACAACGGGATTCTTCTAAAGTGTTCAATTGTTTCTTGCAGCACTTTGCGTTGCGCGGTTGCAGGCAACACAAGGTAGCTATTGATAACGGAACCACTCTCTTGCATCAATGTGTCTAACTGCTCAGATAGGCGAACATCTCGTTGTCCCATGCCTGCAGTATCGACCAGAATCAGGCGACGATTACGTAACTGATATATTACATCGGCCAGTTCGCTAGAATCTTTAGCAACTCTTACAGGACAACCCATAATTCGGCCGTAGATCGATAACTGCTCATGTGCACCTATACGATATGTGTCAGTTGTCACTAGTGCGACGTTATCAGCGCCATATTCCATGGCAGCACGTGCAGCTAGCTTTGCAACAGTCGTTGTTTTACCCACGCCGGTTGGGCCAAGTAGAGCCACAATACCGCCGCGTTTTAAAATATCTTTTTGTGTAACGGAGATTTGGTCAGCAACCAGAGCTAACAGAGCCTTCCATGCACGTGCAGGTTTAGTATCTTCAGGAATGTAGCAAGCCATTTGATCGGCAAGCTCTGCAGATACACCCATACGTTCAAGGCGCTTAATAAGCATGGCTCTCAGTGGTTCACGGCGCTCAACTTCTTGCCACATCAACCCAGAAACTTGATGCTCTAACAGACGACGAATTGAGGTCATCTCTTCGCGCATCGTTTCCATTTCAGTATCAGAACCTTTGGACTGAGTGTTCTCTCGACCACGATCATAACGGGTAGGATCCAAGCGAGGTGTCGGGCGCTCTACTCTGCGGTCTTCAGCAATCAACTTAGACAAACCCGTTTCACGAGCAAATGCAGAATCAAGATTTCCGTGAGACTGTTGGTTACCGTGAGATTGCTGATGGCCATGAGACTGCAAATTGCTTTGAGTCTGATGACTATGAGGCTTATGGCCCGTGCTTGATTGGCGATTGAGCAATGCTGACAATGAATCTTCATTTTCTGCACGATGCTGTGGCTCATCATCGGCGCCATGACTGTATTGCTTAAGCATATTCGCAAAGCGCTTAGTCATTGAGCGTCCACCTTCAACATTCGACTGTAGGCTAACCTTGTCATCGTCTAGTTGACGTCGCCCAGCAGGAGCTGCGGGCGCGGCCATTTGCGTATATTGGCTTTGTGCAGGCTGCTGAGGTTTATTTAATCTCTGGCTCGCTGTCGACGGGCTGGATTCGCCATCAATAGCGGCAACAATTTCCACGCCACCTGCGACCTTTTTGTTAGACATGATCACCGCTTCTGAACCAAGTTCTTCTTTAACTTGGAGCAGAGCCGTTCGCATATCTTTTGCAAAAAATCGTTTAATTTTCAATTCGATTGTCCGTTCTAATTAGGCGGCTTAATTACCAACAGCTTGTACTATACGTATCTGCTTTTCGTCCGGTATTTCTTGGTAAGACAAGACTCGCAAGCTTGGGATCGTGTTCTTCACGAACTTAGCCAGAGTCGAACGCAACACGCCAGAGGTCAATAGTACCGCGGGCTCACCTTTCAGCTCTTGCTCTTGTGTAGCGTGGCTGAGAGAGGTCTGTAAACGTTCGGCTAAACCAGGTTCAATACCAGCAGATTCTCCGCCGGATGCCTGCATGGTTTGATGCAAGATTTGTTCCAGCTCAGGAATCAAGGTTATCACTGGTAACTCGGGCTCTATACCATTGATTTCCTGAACAATTAATCGTTTCAATGAGATGCGAACCGCCGCAGTAAGTATGTCAGGTTCTTGACTCTTACCTGAATACTCCGACAAAGTTTGGACTATGGTTCGAATGTCACGAATTGGAATCGCTTCATTCAGCAGGTTCTGTAGCACTTTCACAACCACACCCAACTGCAATTGATCCGGTACAAAACCTTCCACCAGCTTAGGTGTTGAGCGGCTGAGCATCTCAAGTAAGTTCTGAACTTCTTCGTGGCCAATGAGCTGCGATGCGTTGTTGGTTAGCAGCTGGCTAAGGTGTGTCGCCAGTACTGTAGAAGAATCTACAACGGTATAACCTAGAGCTTGTGCGTGTTCACGCTGCTCTTCACGAATCCAAACCGCTTCAAGGCCAAAGGCAGGGTCAATCGTCGGCTCGCCATCGATCATGCCATAGACTTGGCCCGGGTTAATCGCGAGCTCCATGTCTGGCTTAATCTCAGCTTCACCCACAGCAACACCCATCAGGGTAATACGGTAGCTGTTTGGTGTCAGTTCTAGGTTATCGCGAATGTGTACCGCTGGGATCAAGAAACCAAAGTCTTGAGACAGCTTTTTACGCACACCTTTAACGCGTTCAAGCAATTCACCACCTTGGTCTCTATCAACCAAAGGAATTAAACGGTAACCCACTTCTAAACCAATAATATCGACAGGTTGAACATCATCCCAAGAGAGCTCCTTCTGAGAGCCTACTTCTCCATTCGCTTCAACTGTCGCCGGAAGGTTAGGCTCTTCCGCCTTCTTCTTGTTCTTTTTATCGATGTAATACGCCCCCGCGCCTGCAACGATGGCAAGGCTCAAGAACGAGAAATGTGGCATACCCGGAACAATACCCATGATGCCAAGGATGGCGGCGGTGATCATCAAGGCTTTTGGATTGTCGAACATCTGGAAGACAAGTTGCTCACCCATATCTTCATCAGTATTTTGGCGCGTTACCATCATCGCAGCTGCAATAGACAGTAATAGAGATGGAATTTGTGCAACCAGACCATCACCGATAGTCAGTAGCGTGTAGATTTCGATTGCTTCACCAAAACCAAGATCAAACTGAGCCATACCAATGCTCAAGCCACCAATGATGTTGATGAATAAGATTAAGATACCAGCGATCGCATCGCCTTTAACAAACTTAGAAGCACCGTCCATCGAACCGTAGAAGTCAGCTTCTTTGGTGACTTCAAAACGTCTCAGACGCGCTTGGTCTTGGTCGATCAAACCTGCGTTCAAGTCGGCATCGATTGCCATCTGTTTACCCGGTAAGGCGTCTAACGTGAAACGCGCGCTTACTTCCGAGATACGACCCGCACCTTTGGTTACAACCATGAAGTTGATGATCATAAGAATCAAGAACACCACTAAACCAACCGCGTAGTTACCACCGATAACCACGTTACCGAAGGCTTCAATCACGTTACCTGCCGCGTCGCCACCTTCGTGACCATGGAGCAATACCACACGTGTCGAAGCAACGTTCAAGGCCAATCGAAGTAGAGTCGCAATCAGCAGGACGGTCGGGAATGCAGCGAAATCTAAAGGCCTGCGGGTATAAACCGATACCAATAGCACAACCATAGACAGTGCAATATTGAAGGTGAAGAACATATCCAACAAGAAAGCTGGAATGGGCAACACCACCATAGCAAGCGTTGCAAGTACCATAACAGGTGCACCAATCGCAGGCATGGCACGGTTAGGGATTTTAGGTAGCTTGTCCACAAAAGGCAGGGAGAATTTCATAAATCTAGACAGTTTCGCTATGTTGTAGCTCTCTGAACAAGTGGATTAGATCTTAGTCAGGGCTGTTTTGCTATGGGCTTATAATGTTCAGGCTACTACAGCAAACACTGTACCAACATCTCACGTCAAATTATCGCCATCACCTCTATAAAAGGAAGATTAGCTAGCTCACTATTATCAGGGTTCATCACGCAGAGCTCAAGCAATTGATCTAATGACGTAAATCAGGTGGGATCGGCATATTAGAATCTTGCAGTTTTGGTCGCTCACCACCTCGTTTTCGGTACTGTTTAAGCTGGAAAACATATGCAAGCACTTGCGCAACTGCCGTAAACAGACCGTCAGGAATTTGTTGTTCTAGCTCAGTGGTGTGATAAAGCGCCCTCGCCAATGGCGGCGCTGGAACTATATAGATGTCGTTTGCACGCGCAATCTCTCGGATCTTCATCGCCATGTGGTCGACACCTTTAGCAACCACAATTGGTGCTTTGTCTTGATTCTGCTTGTAGCGCAGCGCCACTGAGAAGTGCTCTGGGTTGGTGACTATCACGTCCGCTTGCGGCACATCGGCCATCATACGACGCTGAGCCGCCTCCCTTTGCAACATGCGAATTCGACCTTTCACCTCAGGCTTACCCTCGGTGTCTTTGAATTCGTCTTTCACCTCTTGCTTAGTCATCTTCAGCTGATCAGCGTGTTGCCAAATCTGGAATGGGATATCAATCGCCACAACAATCAACAAAGAACAACTGATCAACAGAATAAAGTTGAGCAAGATATCCAAGGCATGGAAGATGTTTTGTGGATAGACGTCCATGCTCAGCTGCATTAAATCATGCTGAGAGGCTTGAATCAGATAAATCGCCATCCCCGATACGAGCGCTACTTTAAGAATAGACTTGAGCAGTTCAACCCAACTTTGCAGGCCAAACATACGCTTGATACCACTGAGTGGGTTGAGCTTAGACGCCTTTGGCATCGCCGCTTGCATTGAGAAGTTAATCCCACCGACACCCGCAGCGCCGATGACGGCAGCAACAAACAAAGTTATCAGTATCAAAAACAGCGGGAACAGCAGGTTCACCAGTGCACCACCAGCGATTTCTAGGAGTTTGTTAGTGTCAAAGATCTCGTCGCGACTCAAAGAGAACAGGCGTTGCATCGCCTCGAACAAAGCCTTCGCCATCGATTCGCCAAACCACATTAAAGCAATCGCACCGACAATTAATACCGATGCTGACGCTAGCTCTTTTGACCTTGCAACCTGCCCTTTCTCTTTGGCCTGTTGCAAGCGTTTGGGCGTGGCGTCTTCTGTGCGTTCTTGACCGTCTGACTCTGCCATTTCAGTCTCCTAGCAATCTAACCGGATTAGACGACATATCTGTTGTTCGCCCTGCATCCAGAATAGCTCATAGTGACTATACAAGCCGCCAAGGATGTACCAACAAAGTAACAGACCCACGAGTAGCGCAAATGCAAAACCCAAAGAAAAGATGTTTAATTGAGGTGCCGCACGCGTCATTACACCAAAAGAAAGGTTAATCGTTAGCAGCGCAATAATCCCCGACAATGACATCGCTAATGCCGTTTTGAACATGATGCCGAGCCACAACGCGAGCTCTCGAAAATCCACAGAGGTTAGAGAGCCACTGCCAATCGGCAAGGTCTTAAAACTAAACACCACCAGCTGCAGCATTTTCAAGTGACCATCGGTCGCCAAAAAAAACATGGTCGCTAGCAGCATGAACAGCTGACCAAGTACCGGCGTATTTTGCCCGTTAGCCGGGTCGACCATTGATGCAAAACCCAAGCTCGATTGCATACCGAGGATCTGACCCAGCATAACAAAGGTTTGAATCATGAACTGGGTAACAAAACCCATGGCCACGCCAATCACAATTTGCTCGAAGACAGTCAGGAAGCCTTGAAAGGACAGAAGTTCAATCTCTTTGGGAACGGCCGGAATCGCAGGCATCACCGCAAAAGTGATCGCCAAGCCTAAATACAGACGAATACGCGGCGACACGAAGCGTGCCCCTGTTACCGTCATCACCATCAGCATCGCTGAGATGCGAGTGTATGGCCAAAAATAATTGGCTAACCACTCTAGTACAAGGCTCGTTGGGTATTCCATATCGGTTTAATACAGAACTTGCGGCAAGCGTTCGATGAGCTCAAAAAAGAACTCCATCATCATCTGGGTCATCCAGTGTGCGAATAGCATCAGCGCCAACAAAGTTACGATCAAACGCGGCAGGAAACTCAGGGTTTGTTCGTTGATTGAGGTCGCAGCTTGGAAAACAGCCACAACCAAACCGATCAGCAGGCTAGGAATAATGATGGCGCAAACCATGATTAATACCATCCAAAGGGCATCTCGGAACAACTCTACGAATATTTCAGGATTCATTATTCCCCCAGCTACAAGGCAAAACTGCCGGCGAGTGTGGAGAGTATCAAGTTCCAGCCATCAACAAGAACAAACAGCATCAACTTAAACGGCAGCGATACAATCATCGGTGACAACATCATCATACCCATAGCCATCAATACCGATGCCACCACCAAGTCGATGATTAGGAAAGGCAAGAACAGCATAAATCCGATTTGGAAAGCCGTTTTTAATTCCGATGTGATAAATGCTGGAATCAGAACCGCCATCGAAACATCTTCAGGGTTAGTCACTTCCGCGCCAGAAATCTCAACAAAGGTTTCAAGATCTTTGATTCGAGTCTGCTTGAGCATGAAGGATTTAATCGGTTTTTGGGCAACATCAAATGCCTGTCGTGCCGATATCTGTTCATTAAGATAAGGCTGAACTGCTTGTTCGTTAACTTGATTAATCACTGGCGACATGATGAAGAAGGTCAAGAATATCGCGATACCAATAATGACTTGGTTAGACGGTGTTTGTTGTAGACCCATCGCCTGACGCAAGATAGACATCACAACCACAATACGAGTGAACGATGTCATCAAAATCACCATCGCCGGCAAGAAGCCAAGCATGGTCATTAACGCGAGAATTTGCAGGTTAATCGAGTAGTCTTCACCGCCATTGGCATTGGTTGTCATGGTAAAGGCAGGTATGCCGCCACCATTGCCAGTCAAGCTGCCCGTGGTCATGGTTGTCGATTTGGCTTGGTCTTGTTCCATCGTGCTGATAGTGACCGATTCCGAGCCAGCGGTATTCGCAGGAATGACGGTGCCGTCTTCAGCTTGTGCAAATACCGACACACTGAATACGATTGAGCATAGGAGAATAAGCTGAACCAACCACACTTTCACCGCTCGGAAAGCTCCGGCTTGGTGAAAGTAAGAGGAGTTCAAAAGTCCGTTACTTGTTTGCATCTTTTTTTATTAGCTGGGAAAGCTGACTTGAAAATGTACTTTTTTCCAGCATCTCCTGAGTAAGAGGTTTATCGAGCTTAGAGATCAGCTGAATCGATTGTGTGGTAATCCCTACCAAGAACTGTTCATCACCCGCTTGCACAATAGCGATACGCTCTTTAGTACCAACAGGGATTTGCCTAACAATCGCCAAACCTTGTTGATTCGACATCGCAGGTACTTGCATTCGCTTGAGTAGCCAAGCAATAAATAAAATGAAGGCTATAACGAAAATTAGCGACCCAAAGGTGGTCGCTAAATCGAGAGAAGGCGGTGTTGCTGCAAAGGCAATGGAAGGAGCCGTTAATAGCCCTACTCCCAAGATTCCTCGTAACAAACCTGTCATTCCGAGAAAAGAGCCCGCAAGTCTTTGAGACAAAAAGCTCATTAACGCAGCTTCTTAATTCGTTCTGTCTGGCTAATAACGTCAGTCAAGCGAATACCAAACTTGTCGTTTACTACAACCACTTCACCGTGAGCAATCAAGGTACCGTTTACCATCACATCCAGTGACTCACCAGCAATTCTATCTAGCTCAACAACCGAACCTTGGTTCAACTGAAGTAAATTACGGATACTGATCTGAGAGCGACCAACTTCCATCGAAATAGTCACTGGAATATCCATAATGGTATCCAGCTTACGACGCTCATCTTCAGAAATCGGAGATGATGAATCGGTTAGCTCATCAAGTGGTGCCGCAAGCACATCATCAACATCAATTGACGGCGCTAAAGGATCTTCACCAAGTGCTGCAGCCCATTCGTCTGCTAGCTTTTGATCTTCACTAGGTTCCATTACCAATTCCTATACTTTTATCTATTTTACTATTCGTCATCATCACTGTTTTCGAGCTCAGACAATAAGTCTTTACCTAGAAAAGCGAGATCAGTTTTAACCACATGTGGTCTTTGAATTTTTTCCGAAATCTGTACTGCAAGCTTCTCACCAGAACGGCCCATTTTCACACGATAAGTCGGCAGTTCTTCGACAAACATGGTTGCGTGCTCAGGCATGTTCATTGGGATAACATCACCAGGGCGCAGCTCCATCAGATCACGAAGGGAAATATCTTGCTCTAGCAAATTCACGCGGAAATTGACGGGCACATCCATGATCTCATCACGCAGTGCGGTACTCCAACGAACATCGGTTTCCATCTTGTCTGATTGAACACCCGCATCAAGCAGTTCACGGATCGGCTCAACCATGGAGTAAGGCATGACAACGTGGAAGTCACCACCACCGCCATCCACTTCAATGTGGAACGAACTCACAACAATCACTTCGGTTGGGCTCACAATGTTCGCCATACTTGGGTTCACTTCGGAATCCAAGTATTCAAACTCAACCCCCATCACTGGCGACCAAGCTTCTTTGTAATCTTCAAAAACAATTTTCAGCAGTAACTGAATGATTCGTCTTTCAGTAGGCGTGAATTCACGACCTTCAATCTTGGCGTGGAAACGACCATCACCGCCAAAAAAGTTCTCTACGAGAATGAAAACCAGACGAGCTTCCATGGTGATGAGTGCCGTACCTTTCAATGGACGGAAACGAACCATGTTTAAACTGGTGGGTACATACAATGTGTTTTGGTACTCACCAAACTTCATCATCTGTACGCCGTTGATCGACACTTCAGCCGTTTTACGTAACATATTAAACAAGCTGATACGCATATGACGTGCGAAGCGCTCGTTAATAAGTTCAAGGGTCGGCATTCGACCACGGACGATTCGATCTTGAGATGAGAAGTCGAAATTGACCGCATTGTCATTTTCGGTTTCTAAGACATCTTCAACTTCTTCAACATCATCAACGCCATGTAACAGCGCATCAATTTCGTCTTGGCTTAATAAATCGGTCACAAATTACCTATTGAATTACGAAGTCAGTGAATAACACTTTTTCAATCACAGGCTGGCCAACAGCTTGAGCCAGGCTTGCTTTAATATCTTCTGTTGCCTTATTACGCAGTTCCACGCGGCCTGTTGGTGAGCGCAATTGATCAACCGTTGCCGAAGCGAACGTGGCCAGTAGCGTACTTTCTACAAGTGGAGAGTGGTAACGAGCCAGGTCTTCATTCTTACTGCCACGTACCATGAGCTGTGCTTTTATCTGAACTAGGCGATCTTTTTTGTCACCTGTCACATTAAACAAGAAGGGCTGAGGAATATTAACATACATAACCGGCTCTGCAGCGACCACAGCCGTTGCTGGCTGAGACTGAGATTCAGAGGCGCTATCGTCAGAACCTAAGAAAAAGTACAGCGCACCACCTATACCAAGCAGTAACACAACTACGGCAATAATAATTATAAGGAGCTTGCTCTTCCCTTTAGGTGCATCTTGTTCTTCGGCCATATCTTACTCTAACTTCCTGTTCTTGCGATTAACTGATGGTTCTTTTTATTAACTGGTTTTTTCTATTAACCAAGCGTTCTTAGCCTGATATTAGGCATAATAACTAATTCCATCACGCTTTGATGCGACATTCAATTCAAGATTGCTGCCACTATCAAGGTTTTCATCACCTTGCGTATCATTTGTGCGGTTAGCGCCGGATTGTTGCTCACCATTGTTGTATCTATCTTGTCCCTGACCGGAGTTCTGTTGTTGAACAGACGAATCGGCAAGCTGCAGACCTTGCTGAGCAAGCATCTCTCTCAAGCGAGGTAAGGTTTGTTCAATCACATCTCTCGCTTGCTGATTACTCACCGTAAAGTGCACGTTTGCCACGTCATTATTCATGGTCATGCGGATTTTCATTTGGCCCAATTCTGGTGGGTCGAGACGAATGTCCAAGTTCTTAAGGTTCTTAGACATCATCATTTGTACTTTTTCAGCCACTTGCTCATTGGCTAGCTCTTTGGTGAGCTGTAAGGGCGCTTGTTGAGCAGCTTGAATTTCAGCTCGCGTAGGTGCTGAACCCACCGTTGCCGTACCTTGTGCACCAGCCGCAGAAGCGATCTGCTGAGCAAAGGTCGAATCTTTAGAATCTTCTTTAGCACCCGCTTTACCCAAACCAGACAGTGCTGCTGCACCGGCGCCCGCTTTAAGAAGCGTATCAGTCGAGCCTGCTTTTGTGGCAGCTGGCGTTGCATTCATCGCCATTCCTTGCGCGGTTAAAGCTGGATCCAACGTTGCTTGCTGCTGAGGTGAAGCCACATTAGCTTGTTGAGCTGCGGCCTGTTGGGCTGCATGTGCATTATTGGCGTGCAGCATTGCCGCCTTGTCCGTAAGAGCATTGTTTGCTGATTGAGAAGCGGCCTGCGCTGACACTTGTTGTGTAGCCGTCGCTACAGCTGCTGTTGATGCTGCCGCAGCTAAGGCTTTAGTTTCGCTTGAATCCGTATTATCCCAATCGATAGCAGTGGGTTCACCAGACGCACTGTTCGCAGCCGGAGCTTGACTTAGCAAAGCTGTTACTTGTTGTTGAACGTTAGCGAGCTGTTGATTCAACAGGTCTAGGTTAGAGGTCGCTTTAGCCAAAGCGGCTTGCTCATCAACCGTCAACTTAGCGCCACTTTGTTGCTTATCAAGCAAGCTATCGACAACAGACTGCTCTGATTCGATTTGTCCATTCAATTGGTTTAGCGCTTTGGTATGGGCATCTACTTGCTTTGCCAGTTCAATATCCACGGCTGACAATGCTTGGCTCTGCTCGGCAGCAACCGCACTAGCTGCATTCTTTTGGCTCAGCTCTCGGCTCATACTGGCTTCAATTTGTTCTGGAGTGACGCCTTTATCCATCAACTGTCGAATTTCAGTATCAGTTAGCTGAGAAACACCCTTACCTCCGGTAAGTACAGCGATTTCAGAATCGACTTCAAGGCTCTTCTCCTGATTTGCAGCCTTAGCTTGTTGTGTCGCCTTATCCGTAACGGAAACTCCTGCAACAGAAGCACCGGTGATATTACCTTGGGCTTGTTCTACCTGACCTTGCTGAGGCAAGCCTTTGCCGTTTGGCGCTTGATTTAGGGTTTTGTTTGCCTCATCCAATTGACCAAGCAATTTATTGCCTTCGCTCATCGCTGCATTGGCTTGCGATGCCTGCGTAGCACCATCTACCGCTGATGGACCCTGAGTTTGGGATTGAGCAATATGTTCTTTAGATTCGTTAGTCGTATCCTGCGCATCTTTACCATCTGCAACAGTCTTATCAGCGACAGTGCTATCAGTGCCCGAATTGGCTTTGAGCTGAGCCTCAGATCCAGACGCAGCCTCTGCTGATGTTTTATCAGCAGCTTTCTCGCCTTCTACTTCTGAAGCTGCTTGCTTGCTTTGCGCTTCGCTCACTTCGTCAGTAGCCTTTGATTCAGCGGAATCACCTTTGTTCGCTTCGGCTGACGCTTCACCTTCGGTAGATGTCTGTTTAGTATCAGGTTTCGCAGTGCTTTCTGTGTCTTTTGCTGCGACTTTACTGTCACTTTCTTCAAAGCCGAGCGCTTCTTTAAAGGACTCAAAGAAACCTTTAGAGTCGCCGGTTTCTTCTACCTTGGAAGAGGCAGAACCGGTGTCCAACAACGATGACATTTTGTTGGTCGCTGAATTTGAGGAAAGACTAACATTCATATATACAAGCTCTATCTACTAGCTTTGCTGCCATGAATCAGGCAACAAAAAGAAAGTCGGATGCTTTTCATGCCTTTGGTGGGCATAACGCGCAATTTTATATAAAACGGAGCAAGAAACATGCCTATAAGTTCGGTTTTCACAATATAGAGAACAGCACTGACGTCATTCGTGGCTTAGGATCACATCTTCTTTCGGCTGTATAACAGAGTCGAAAATTCATCCATTTGCTTTTGTTCTCTTCGATCTTGCAGCTTTGCTTTCTCTTTCTGCTTTTTCTCCATCAACCACTCGTAGGATTTACGTTTTTTGCGTAACTCCATCCAGTAGCTTTGGCAGTTGTCGACTTGATTTTTAAAGTGGTGCTCGGCTTCTCTCTGTTTGGATAATGTTTCATCCAACTGAGTTAAGAAGCGGTTCAAGTGACCATATTGGCTCGCCGTTAAGCCTGCCTTGCCGCGGTCAACGAGCTGCTGACAGTAATCCAGTCGATACTTTTCAATCTGCGCAACCTGCTCATAGTAGCCTTGCAGCTCAGAGTTCGCTTTGTTGAGCGCAAGTACCGCTTGGTTCTCTTGATCTTTGGCTTGATCGAGCAAAAATTCTAATGCGTTATCCATGACTAACCTTATTCACCCGTTAGCCACCCAATACATGTTTCAACATGTTGACGCACATGTCGTATGGGACGGTCTCTTTCATCTTCTGCTGCAAGTACTCATCCAGTTTTGGTTTCAACGTGAAGGCACTATCGATTGCTGGATCCGTTCCTGGCTTGTAAGCACCAATCGACACCAAATCTTGGTTTTTACGGCAGATAGACAGCACTTGCCTTACCGCTTTCGACATCAAGACATGTTCTTCAGTGGTGATTTGCGGCATAACACGACTGACGGATTTCTCAACGTCAATCGCTGGGTAGTGACCGGCATCGGCCATCTCACGAGATAACACAACGTGACCATCGAGAATTGCTCGCGACGCATCCGCAATCGGATCTTGTAAGTCATCGCCTTCGGTTAACACGGTAAAGAAAGCCGTGATAGAACCTTGTTCATCATTGCCGTTACCTGCTCGTTCCACCAGCGCAGGAAGCTTAGCGAAGACTGATGGCGGATAGCCCTTGGTTGCTGGCGGCTCACCCACAGACAGAGCAATTTCACGCTGAGCTTGAGCAAAACGGGTCAATGAATCCATGAGTAGCAGAACATCTAAGCCTTGGTCGCGGAAGTACTCGGCGACAGCCAACGCGGTTTGACAGCCTTTTAAGCGCATCAATGGTGATGAGTCGGCAGGAGCGGCAACAACAACCGAACGCTTACGGCCATCTTCACCAAGAATCTCTTCAATAAATTCTTTAACTTCTCGTCCACGCTCACCGATTAGGCCTACGACCACTACTTGCGCAGTTGTGCCTCGAGTCATCATGCCCAGAGTTACGGATTTACCTACACCAGAGCCAGCAAACAGACCGATACGTTGCCCTTTACCCACGGTTAGCAAACCATTAATGGCTTTCAAGCCGACATCGAGTGGTTCAGAAATCGGTTTACGAGCTAACGGGTTGATTGGCTCCGCATTAAATGAAGCGCGTTGCTCTGTATAGATTGGACCTAAACCGTCGAGTGGATTACCTACGCCGTCGATCACTCGACCGAGCAGTTCCATTCCAACAGGGATACCACTTTCGGTAGTCATTGGCGTGACGCGAGCGCCAGGTAAGATCCCGGTGATTTGCTCACTCGGCATCAAAAAGAGGTTATCGCCAGAGAAACCGACGACTTCGGCTTCCATCTGACCAGACATAGTTTCGACTAAACACAAACTTCCGATTGGCGCTTTACAGCCGGTCGCTTCAAGCGTTAAGCCAACAACGCGTACTAACTTACCTGAGGCAATCGGTCGTGATTTTAACCCTTCGACTTTGTACTGACTGAGACGGTTCGCTAACTCAAGCATTACTCATGACCCTGGTGACGGTTTGCGCCGCAGAAGTTTTGAATGACGTTCTTTACGCGATCTTCCATACGGTAGTTAACGCTCGACTCACCAGCTTCGATTTGCACGTCACCACGGTTGAGTGCTGGCTCTGCTACCAGTGTCCAATTACGACAGTCCAATTCAGTTTCGCCATACGCAGAGCGAATGATCGCGACATCTTCTGGGTTAAGCTTCAATGTGATGGCATGACCAGAGATCGGCAACGACTCTACCGACTCTTTAACGGTATCTAATATGATTTGTGGATTGGTTTGCACTTCAACATGAACCACTTCTTTGACCATGGTAAGCACCATGTCGACCAATTGCTTCTCCACCTGAGCGTTCATCAACTCTAATGGTTGAGCGAACTGGTTTGCCAGCCCCATGAAGACGGCCACCTGCTGTTGAATGTACTCTTGACCCGCGGTTACGCCTTCAAGCTTGCCGGCTTCGTTGCCTTCTTCGTGACCGGCAGCAAAACCTTCTTCTTTGCCTTTTTCATAGCCTTGCTTAAAGCCCGCCTCTTGGCCTTGATGCAGCCCTTCCTGATAAGCGCCTTGTTTAATCAGCTCGATTTGCTCTTCAGTCAGAACCAGCTCTTCATCTTCAATGGCTTCTTCAACCGTTGGCATCCAACTAGGGTCGTAGTTAAAAGCGGTTTCTTTGGCTTGTTTGCTCACGTCAGAGGTGTAGTCAGGCAGCCCCCATTTCTGAGGTTGGGCAACCGTATTATCTTCTTCAGGGCGAAGGAAGCCGCGTTTTCTATCACCTGACATATCAGTACCTATCTATGAGTGGCTTAACTGTATTGTGAATTCAAGCAGTTAAACTGAGTTAATCTGTGGTTCGAGATTGGATAAAGAAAAGCCCCAACAGTGTGGGGCTTTTGAGATTTCTGTATTAAAGGAACTCGTCGGCGCCACCAGACAGCATAATTTCGCCACTGTCTGCCATCTTCCTCGCGATACCCAAAATCTCTTTCTGAGCCGCTTCAACATCAGAGACTTTGACTGGCGGCATCGCCTCAATATCGTCTCTCATCATATCGGCAGCACGTTTAGACATGTTCTTGAAGATCTTCTCACGTAGACCTTCATCTGCACCTTTAAGTGCTTTCTGTAGAATATCTTGTGGAACATCACGTAGTAGTCGTTGAACACCTTGGTCATCAACTTCAATAAGGTTTTCAAAAACAAACATCAGATCTTGAATCTGTGTTGCCATGTCTTCGTCTTGGTCACGGATTTGATCCATCAAGACGCCTTCCACGTTGTTATCCATGTAGTTCATGATCTCAGCCGCGGCTTTCAGGCCACCAATTTTGGCAGCTTGAGCACCCGCTTGACCCGCGAACTGTTTCTCCATGATTTCATTCAGTTCAGCAAGCGCCGAAGGTTGAACTTCTTCAAGGTTGGCAATACGCATCATCAGATCCAGACGAACTCGCTCTGGGAACTGAGACAGGATCTCAGCCGATTGATCGGCATCGAGGTACGACAACACAATAGTTTGAATTTGAGGGTGCTCGTTGATGATAATGCTCGCCACCTGACGAGGATCCATCCACTTAAGCGAATCCAAACCTTTCGAACCTGTGCCGAGAAGGATTTGGTCAACAAGGTTATTCGCCTTGTCTTCACCCAGAGCAGCAACTAACGCATTACGCATGAAGTCTTCGCTGCCCATACCAATGTTGGTGTACTTCTGAATATCATCTAAGAAAGCACGGTGCACAGCGCCTACTTTCTCTTGGGATAGGTCTGTAGCTCGCGCCATCGCACTACCCACACGCTGAACCTGCTTTGGCTCTAGGTGACGAATAATACCAGCAGCATCTTCTTCATTTAAACTGAGCAACAAGATCGCAGCGCGCTCATCGCCTGAGATAGAGCCGATATCCACGCTAGAGACATCAAGCACTTCACCGCCTTCAGTTTGTTGTGGAACTATTTCGTTAGCCATCTACCATCCAATTCTTAACTACTTGAGCTGCTAGCTCTGGTTCATTCGCTACAAGTGCACGTACTGCTTTCAGCACGTCCTCGTCTTTATGAAGGTTTGGTAAGTCGATACTTGAACCAAATTCAAACAGCTCACCACCTTCAATATCACCACCAATTAAGCTGGTTTCGCCGTCGGCACCAATTGGCATGCCATCAGGTCCGTACATCTGTTCATCGTTGTCTGCTGCTGGGTTAAGCAGTTTCTTCATTGCAGGGCGAACAAGTACCAACACCACCACAATGATAACCAAGGCACTTGCAAACCAACGAACCCAATCATTGAAGTTTGGATGCTCCCAGATTGGCACATCAGCAACAACATCTGTTACTTGAGGTGCAAACTGCATGCTTAATACGTTGAGCAAATCACCACGAGTTTCATCAAAGCCCACCGTACCAATCAGTACTTGGCGAATCGCATTGATTTCGCTCGCCGGGATTGGCGTATGAACCACTTCACCCGTATCTGGGTTCAAGGATTGGCGGTCTTTGATCGCAACAGAAACCGTCTGACGATTAACCGTGCCGCTCTGTTTACGTTCATGACTGATGGTGGTGTCTAGCTCAAAGTTTCGAGTCGCTTCTTTGTGAACAGAGCCTTGACCTGTCATCGCGCCGTCTTTCATCTGAGCCACATCTTGTGGAATTGAGGCATCCGCTGGAGGCTGGTTACTCAACGCACCCGGAATACCCGCCACCGTATTTCCATTGTTGTAATCTTCTAAGGTGTATTCACTTCGAGTCGCCGGTGTATTCGGATCAAAACGTTTTCTGGTTTGCTCCACAGCACTGAAATCGAGCTGGATATCAACCTGAGCGGTGTAGTTACCAAACCCAAGAATAGGAATCAGGATGGAGTCAATTTTTTCACGCAGCGCTTGTTCTTGATTGCGCTCTAACTCGTGTTCTTTACGACGCGCCGCTGACATAGGGTCTTGAGAGCCTGAGCTCAACAATCGGCCATGCTGATCGGTCACCGTAATACGTGAGGTTTTCATTCCCGGAACGGCACTTGCCACCATATCCACAACAGAATCAACTTCTTGCTGCTTGAGGTTAGTACCTGTTTTTAGAGTTAGGAATACAGAAGCAGAGGCTTCTTGATTATGACGTACAAAAACACTCTGCTTCGGCAGGGCCAATAAAACCTGAGCTTTACGCACCTGTTTCATCTGCTCAATGGCTTTGGCAAGTTGTCTTTCGCGGCTTAATTTAAGGCGTTCTTGTTCTAAACGTTGTGATACACCAAAACCCATGTCTTGCATGAGGATGTCATCACCCGCGTTTCGCTCTTGATTCAAACCCGCTCGTACCATATTAAGCTTTAATGAGTTGTACTCACTCGCCGGTACTGAGATGGTATTGCCTTCAAGCGTGTAATCGATCTTTTGCAGATCTAAGTAATCAAGAACGGGGATCAATTCTTCTGTTTCGTAAGCCCCTAATGGACGCATTTCTGGCTCTTTTACCCAGAAAAACAGCATCACAATCAGCGCTACACAGATAGAGATAGAAAGGACTAAGACGACCTGACGAAGTAAATCAAGATCACCGACAGCCATATCGAACTTCGATGAACTGCGTTCACCTAGATCGGGATTTTGCCCTTCTCCGTCTAGCTCAGAGCCTGCAATAAGTGCGTGGTCGTTGCTATCGCTTACGGTTAAATCTGTTGTTTGACTATTATCTGCCACTATTTAACTACCCAACTTATACCGGCATATTCATCAGCTCTTTGTACGATTCGACCAATTTATTTCTAATTTGGATCGTCGCCTCAAAAGCCACACTAGATTTATTACGAGCAATCATCACGTCCGATAGGGATACGCTTTGGTCGCCACTATCAAAACGAGCTTGAAGATCACCTGAGGTCTTTTGTAATGAGTTCACATTATTGATGGCATTAGTCAGCATGTTGCCAAAATCTGCACCGACCGCTTGCCCCGTTGCTGCGGGACGCGCGCTGGCAGCTTCGACCATCATCGCCTGCATTTCGCCTTGTAAACCATCTATTCTCATCTACTACCTCAGGAGTCAAAATTATGACCATCTATTTAGCTATATTATTGACAGAGCAATTAGCGTGCCACACATTAAGTTGACTAGATATCGTATTACACTAGTCAGAAAGCTGACACTACTAATCTATCCTCAGTTTGGGATATCTATTCCAGCATCGCGCATTTTTGCCAACTTGTAACGCAATGTGCGTGGGCTAATGCCCAATTTTTCAGCCATATCTTTGCGTCGACCATTACATGCAATCAGGGTTTCAAGAATGATCGCATACTCTTGATCTCTTAGCTCATTACCCAACCCTTCGCTGCTAGCCGCGATTTTATTGATTGGGTTTGCTTCGGCAATCGGCTTGATTTCTGGCGCAGCTACGTCACTGCCTTCAACGATTTGTTGTAGGCTGCTTGCGTCTTGCCAATCGACACCTTCAAGAAGAATGTGCTCACCAGAGATGTTCTCTTGTTCGCTCAATATTAGCGCACGCTGTACCACATTGTCTAATTCGCGAACATTGCCCGGCCACGGATAATTGACGAGTTTGCTGATCGCTTGTGCTGACATAACGGGTACAGGCATACCAAGTTTGGTGCAGTGGCGCTCAACTAAGTGCTTGGCTAAAGGCTCAATATCGCCTTTACGCTCGCACAATGGAGGCCAAGAAATTGGGAATACATTCAGGCGGTAGTATAAATCCTCACGGAAATTCCCTTCAGAAACATACTGTTTAAGGTCTCGGTTACTGGTCGCTAATACACGAACATCCAATTTGATGCTCTTACGACTACCTAATCGCTCAACTTCGCGCTCTTGCAAAACACGCAGTAGTTTGGCTTGTAGGCTAAGATCCATTTCACTGATCTCATCCAACAGAATTGTACCGCCCTGCGCTTGCTCGAATTTCCCCGGGCAAGCTTGAATAGCGCCAGTAAATGCGCCTTTTTCATAACCAAACAGGGTCGCTTCTAACATGTTGTCTGGGATCGCCGCGCAGTTAATCGCGACAAACGGGCCATCTTTTCGGCTAGAAGCATTGTGAATGTAGCGAGACATCACCTCTTTACCAGAACCACTCGGGCCCAACACCATGACGTTGGCATCGGTTTTCGCAACTTTATCAGCTAGCATCATTAGCTTGATACTTTTTTCATCAGCAACGATAGCGTCGCCGTTGTCATCCGACTTTACAGGCGCATAACGGCTGACCATGTTGAGCAGCACTTCTGGCGCAAATGGCTTTGCCATATAGTCGATAGCGCCCTCTTTCATTGCAGCAACGGCATCTTCGATGTTGGCGTACGCTGTCATTAGCAATACCGGCAAATTTGGCCAATGCTGCTTAATGTTTCTCAATAGTGCCAAGCCACCCATGCCCGCCATCTGCACGTCAGATACGACAATATCAACGGAGTTCGATTTTAATTTGACCAGAGCATCTTCCGCACAATCCGCTTCCAGCCATTCATAGCCAGCAAGCGCGAGTGTGTCGACAAGGGCTTCGCGTAGACCTTCATCATCTTCGACGATTAACACTTTGCTTTGAGCCATAGGATTCTCCAGTGTAAATTCAGTTAAAACTTATTAGTCTTCAGAAGAAGCACTTCTTTCAAGCGGTAGACACATGGTAAAGCATGCGCCGTCGCCTTCTTCTGATATCAATTCCAGTCGGCCTTCATGTGCTCGACATACCATTTGTACAACCGCTAAGCCTAGACCTGTACCTTGTGAACGAGTGGTAAAGAAGGGTTCCATTATTTTACCTTGAAGCTCTTTCGGTACGCCGGGGCCACTGTCTTGCACTGATATCTTAAGCTCGCCATTTACGGGCCTAAAAAACACATCGATCTGCGATTCCTTACCCGCAATTTGAACCGCGTTCAACACTAGGTTGCTTAACGCTGAGGCGATAGCATTGGCGTTGCCGAACATTTGAGTCTGTTCGCCCTCAACTTCTTGGCAATAATCAATCTGGTTAGTTTTCAATGCCGCTTCCACCATAGGGTGAAATTCAGTGATCAATTCAGCCACAGTAAATGGCTTAACGACTTTGTTGTCACCACCTTTGGCAAACAACAGCATGTCGTTCACTTGCTTCTCTAAGTCATGCAATCTATCCATAAGCTTAGATTGAAAACGCGTTTTTGTTGCCGGCGGCAGATTTGGCGCGGCAAGGTTTGATGCATACAGCATCGCACTTGAAAGCGGCGTTCGCACTTGATGGGCAAGCGAGGCCACCATTCTACCTAATGAAGACAAACGCTGAAGATCACTCACGCGAGACTGCAATAGTCGGGTCTCGGTCAGATCGGTAATCAAAATCAGCTGACCCGTGGTAGAGGCTGAAATCGCCAAACGCACTTTTCGCCCGTTCTTCAATGAGATCTCATGACCGTCATCGTCTTTTGGGTCAAAGGCACTTTGAATCACTGAAAACCACTTCTCGCCAACCAACTCAACACCAAGAATACGATGCGCTTCAGGGTTCGCTTCTCTCACTTCGCCGTGTGTATCTAACAAGATAACCCCAGCTGGCATCACGTCGAGTACTTGCTTATAGCGCTCAACCTGCTGTTCAACAGAATCTAGGTGTGATTGATTTTCTGGTTCGTTAGATACGCGCATGTCAAAAATTTGCCTCAAATACTAAAACAGCCTGAGACGTACAACACGAGTCAGGCTATTTGCTATATTTATCACATAGTTAAGCAAGCAACAACTCGACTATGGTTTATCTGTTCACTTAGCTAGAGTTACCAAATAGCTAAAAAGTGTGTGCTAGTTTTTCGTTTTCATCGAAAATTGGACACTATCGCTGCAAGTTATATTTACGCATTTTTTCAACCAGAGTGGTTCTACGCATTCCAAGCATGTCAGCAGCACGAGCAACAATGCCGCCCTGCGCTTCCAACGCTTGATTGATCATATTCACTTCCATATCCGCGAGTAGCTCTTTCAAGTTAACCCCTTCTGGCGGTAACTCTTGAGGCGCATTAGCATTGTCGGCAATATCATCTTGCTGATCAAAACTGAAATCTTCTGAGAATAAGTCAGCAAGTGCATCACGCTCTTGCTCCTCTTCAGATCCAAAGCTATTAAACTCTGGCTGGAACTCAGGGATATCGCTGTATCGATATTTAGTTGGCAGGTGATTCACATCAACCAAGCTGTTTGGATACAAGATAACCATTCGTTCAACCAGGTTCGCTAGTTCACGAACGTTACCTGGCCAGTAATGCTCCATCAAAGAGTTGATAGCACGAGCCGTGAAACAGATAGGCATGCTGCCTTCCGCTTCCATTCGAGTCATCAGCTCTTGAAGCAACAGTGGAATATCTTCTTTACGATCTTGAAGCGCCGGCATTTCAATCGGGAATACATTTAAGCGGTAGTAAAGATCTTCACGGAACGAATCATCGTCGATCATATCTTCAAGGTTGCGGTGGGTTGCCGCAATCACTCTAACATCAGCTTGTATGGTGCTATTGCCACCTACACGCTCAAAGCATCGCTCTTGCAGTACTCGTAGCAGTTTAACTTGCATCGCCATCGGCATATCGCCAATTTCATCAAGAAACAGTGTGCCACCTTCAGCCAATTCAAAACGGCCTTTACGTGCGGTAATCGCCCCAGTAAATGCGCCCTTCTCATGACCAAACAGTTCACTTTCAAGCAAATCAGGTGGAATCGCTCCACAGTTTACAGGAACAAAAGGCCCTGAACGACGTTTAGAGTGATAGTGAATGTTACGCGCTACGACTTCTTTGCCTGTACCAGATTCACCAAGAATCAGCACGTTCGCTTCCGTAGAAGAGACTTGTTCAATTAAGTGACGTACTTCTTGAATGCCAGCACTTTGTCCTACTAGGCTGCGAAACAGGGTGTTCTTGCGTGCCGAAGACACAACTTGAACACCTTTGCGGCCTAAGAAGTCTTTACAGTGTCTTAATGCATCACTTAATTGCGGGTAGTTAAGAGGAAGTTCAAGCTCACCAACATAGTTAGTCAACTCGTCAACCGGGTGATTGTTTTTGCCAATCACCAGTAAAGGGATGTGATTGGCGTGAACAAGCTTCTCATTCAGTAATGCGTTGAAGCCTTTACCTTTAATGGTACCAATAATGCAGCCGGCCCACTGTAGTGACCAGTCAACTTTACGTGCTTGTTCAGAGCTGATTACTTCGCAGCTCTCTCCTACAAACTCTAATATTGTGCTTAAATTGTGACGTTCTTGAGCGTTATCGTCGACGACAAGCAGTTTTGCCAAACCTTGCATAAGTAGGAATTATTGCCTTTATTTTGGTGCGATGCGGAAAAACGGTGAGCAACGTAGTCTATAAAACAGTGAGATGTATCAATGATTATGGTCTACGTGGACAAATTTAGGAAATCAGCAACGAAAAAAGCCATTAGGCTATCTAATGGCTTCTATTTTATTTGATTAAAAAAATAAGGCAACCAACCAATTAAGGGATATGAGATTGGTTAAAACTGCAATTTTTCTTTAAATACCTACGTCAGCGGACGTCAAGTTGTGATATTCGTTCGGAATTTGGTCCCAAGCGCTCTTAATTTCGCGAATAATATCGATAACATCATCAATAGGCTGTGGGTCATTTTTGTGATTTGCCGCAGAAATTTGCGTGATCATGAACTCATAAAGTTGATCTAGGTTTTTCGCAATATCGCCACCATCGTCCATAGATAAGCAACTACGTAGGCTAATAATGATATCTAGAGCCTTACCAAGTCGCTCACCTTTCACTGGGATGTTGCCTGCTTGCATTGCCGCTTTGCCTTGAATCAAACGCTCGATAGCACCGGCCATTAGCATTTGTACAATCTTATGCGGTGAGGCAGCCGTTAGCTGACTATCCACTGATACCTTTTTATATGCCTGTAAAGAACCGCGCATAGTAAACCTCTTCTATAAAAACTTTTTGTATTGTTGAACTGATTTAGCGCCGTGACGGTATTTATGTAGGGTCTTACCTACTCGACTCGTCTCAGACTGCATCAATTCGACTAATTTTCTGGTTCTGGTAATGGCTTCAAACCATTCAGAACTTTGCTTAACGTCGGGATGTGAGTCGATTATTTGAAGCACGTTTTGCAATAACTGTTCTCTGTTATCGACAAGCTGCGTTATTTCTTCAGCATTAATTTCACTAAATTCCAGTTTAGAGATAATTAGTTGATCGAGTTCACAAAGCTCTTGTAGCTGGCTATTCATCTATTAGCCCAACGCATTCATCATACTGCCCAGCTGAGATTGCATCTTACTGGTCGCATCTTGCATGGCTGTGAACTTAGAGTGGGTACGGCTCTCTAGGCTGTCCATGCGGCGGTCGAGCGCGCTTTGGTCATCAACCAAACGGTAGTTTTGCTCGACCAAGCTCTTTTCTCTAGTACGGATTGAACCCGTGATACCTGTGATACCTTGAATCGCATCTTCCACTTTTTTGGCGAAACCGTTGTTGCCACCAAAGAACTCACCCAACTTATCAAAGTTATTGTTGAGTTGACGGTCAAGCATATCGTAGTTGATTTCTAGCGAGCCTTGTCTTGTGGTGGTGATACCGAATTCAGTCAAAGACTTTAGATTGTCTGGCGCACCTTCGATACTTGATGAGAACACACCTTTTAATCGTGAGTCGGCGTTACGCACGGTACTGTCACCAGACAGCGGGCCTTTTTGGCCAGTCGTTGGGTCAACACCCGCCAAGTTTTTAGACACTTGGTAAAACTGATTATAAGAATTAACAAAAGCTTCAATGTCTTGGCGAACACTATTACGGTCGTACTCCACACCAATTTCTGCCGGCGGCTTATCTTTTGGCGTTTTTCCTTTCACCGTAATATCAATACCTTCAATGGCATCTTCAATCACATTGTTATTACTAGAGAGTTGAGCAACACCATCTAGGACAACCATAGAATCTTGGCCAGCCTGAACTTCAGTCATTCCACTATAGGTATCAAAAGATTGCTGTGCTTGTTCAAGATCTGCTTGCGCTTTATCGACCTTCTCTAAGAGCTCGCGCTCTTCGGGTTCTAATTTGGCACGCTCAATTTTCTTGGCTTGCTCTGCGGTGAGTTCGCCTTTTTGAACTTTCTCAGCCAACTCCGCTTTTTCTTGTGAAATCTTCTCTTCGATACGCGCTTGTTCCGCCTCAAGCTTTTGTTGGGCTTCTTTCGGTGTCACGTATGAATCGGTCAGAGTACCTGAGGCAGCATTTGACCACCCCGGCACATCGGGTGCCTTCTCTATCGCTTTTTCATCAAGCTCAAGTTCTGGTGTGTAGTAAGAATCTAAAAGCGTACCTGACGCGGTTTCAGTCCAGCCAGGGATATTATCTTCAGGCATCACAGACTTTGCCGCTTGAGCTGCGTCTAGGGCGGCTTGGCCGTCGGCGGCTGCTTGCTCACCGTAGCTGAGACTTTTAGAGTCTCCGTCAACATCTGAAGTAGAATCGGTTTGGGCTGCTGGGATGATATTGCCATCTTTATCGAGTGTTTCATTCGCATTTGGGTCATCGCTAGCGATCACTTCATCGATGAGTTCAACGGCTTTTCCTGCAGGGGTTAGAGCTAGAATATCTTGAGCAGCAACGCGCGCTTTCTCTAGCGCTTTAACACGTTCTTCAAGCGTTTTGTATTCGAGTTTTTTTAAGGGATTGGCAGCATCTGACTCAACATTAATGCTGATCTGCTGATCTGAACCAGACTGGTTCGAGGCAATAATAAGTCTTGGACCTTCGACATCGTTGATAATAGATGCACGAACGCCTGGGTTGCTATCTGCACCGTTGATACCACGAACAACTTCGATAAGTCTCGATCTGTCGCCAACTTGCACGTCAAAGCTGTCATCACCAAGCGAAACCTGCAGCTTACCTGGGCCAAATTTCATGTCCTCTGACAGTACATCAGAAGCCACTTTATGGCTTTGGGCAAGCTGCAACACATCGATGGCATATTTGCCAGCGATCGCTTCGGTAGTCGCGGTTGCAGAGACAAGCGCTTCATCGGTACTTTCCACTGTTCGCACAGCAAAAGCTTTTTCCTGACGAAAGTTTGTCATCAGGTTTTTCATCGAATCAAGGGATTCTCTGAGTCTTCCATAGGCACTAATGCTGGTATCGATTCGCGTTCGTTCATTGTCGATTCGTTGCTGTTTAGGTACACGCTCCGAATCAACAATTTTGCTGACCATGGAATTGATATCCATGCCAGACGAAATCCCCATTGGGCCAAAACTCATTAAATCACCTCAATAATACGACTTAAACCTTCACCTCAAATATTCGACTATTCGAGTTTTGGGCTGCTAGGCGTCTTAGAATTTCAAGCATTTCTTCATCAGGGATCTGGCGAATAATATCACCGGTTGTGGTCTCATAAATGGTAACCACATCTCTCCCAGATTCTTCATCGACCTTAAAAGCCACACCTTTATTGAGAGAGGAGATAAACTCGTTTACCTTCTCCACCATTTTGACTCGCTCTTCATCATTTAACTCTTGTCTATGTTGAGCTAATTGAATCGCCGCTTCGGTAGCTTCCTCTTTCGATTTCTCTACCTTGTCATAAGATGTTGCTTCTTTTAGTCGCGAAAGACTCGACGCACTACTACCTTCATCGCTTGCAATTTTAATGCCATTAGGTGAGCCATAAGGCTGGATGTTCGATGCGTTGGATGATATTTCCATAACACTCTCCCTCCCTCCTTTATGAGCCAAACAGTAAAACTCTACCCAGAGTAGAGTTTACCGCTACTTACCGAGGTAAGTTTAGCCCAATAAGCTTAGAGCTGCTGATGGTGACTGTTTTGCTTGAGCTAGGATAGAAGTACTCGCCTGTTGTAGGATTTGAGACTTCGTCATAGCTGTTGTTTCTTTCGCGTAATCGGTATCTTTGATACGGCTCTTAGACGCATTAACGTTTTCGTTGATGTTGTCTAAGTTGCTGATTGCATGGTCAAAACGGTTTTGGAAAGCACCTAGAGAAGCACGTTGGCTATCAACAGATTTTAGAGCACCATCAATGATAGATACTGCTTCGTTTGCACCTGCAACAGAAGTTACGTCGATATCGTTAACGGTAACGTCTTTACCAGCACCGATACCTAGTTCGCCCGCAAGGCTGCCGCCAAACTCAACATCACCTTCAACTTTTTGGCTTGAAGCGAAAAGTTGCAGTTTACCGCCTTCACCCACAGACGCTTTAACGTCTTGGCTTTGACCATTGATGTAAGTTGCTAGCTCTTCGATATCGTTGCCTTCTTTAGCAGAGATAGATAGCTCTTGCGCTTCACCAAACTTATCGTTGTATTTGATTGTTAAATCAGCACCCGCACCTACACGCCAAGAAGCATCTTTGCCTTCTGTAACGCCGTAGCTCTTACCACCCATGTCTTGAGTGTCAGTACGCATGTTGCTCATAGATAGCATTACTGCTTCACCTGAGTCAGCACCGATTTGGAAAGATTGGCTGCCGTAAGTACCGTTCAGAAGCTTGTTACCACCAAAAGAGGTCGTTTCAGCGATACGGTTAAGTTCTGTGTTTAGAGCAGAGACTTCTTCTTGGATCGCAACACGTTCAGATTTGCTGTTCGAACCGTTTGAAGATTGAAGAGAAAGGTCACGCATACGTTGCAGAATGTTGGTTGACTCATTCATCGCACCTTCAGCTGTTTGTGCAATAGAGATACCGTCATTCGCGTTTTTCACAGCCATATCTAGGCCACGACTTTGCGACGTTAAGCGGTTAGAGATTTGTAAGCCTGCAGCATCATCTTTTGCGCTATTGATTTTATAGCCAGAAGACAAACGCTCCATTGATTTTTGAGTACCTTCAGCCGCGTTATTTAGGTAACGCTGAGCCGTCATTGCAGACACGTTAGTGCTTACATTAATCGCCATAGTTGATCTCCTTTAGGCATTTTTTTAATGCACCCATGTGACTCTCACCTCACACAAATACATATCAATTTTGTTTATGCACCAGTGTCTCTCTCACCTTACATTGGTACATATCATTTCTCTCAATCCCTTTAACGGCGCCTTAATTAGAAGCTTTAATAAAAAATGCGCTTTTTTTCATATTCTTTTCAACAACAAAGGAAAGTGTGATCGGGCTTCAATTAATAGGGCGACATTCGCTAAAGTTGCCCCATTATTTAAGTTAATGAGCGTAGTGTTGAATATAAAGTCAGAAGAGATCCCTGATATCTCGTTCTACTCGATTCTGGGGTGACGAAAGACTGCTTCGATGTAGTAAGCGAGGAAACCATCATTTCCCAATTCCCGTCACTCCCTACAGTGAGGAGCGAGCGTGATAGGGAACCTCGCTTTCCAATCAACGACCAACACCAAAACTCCCCCCTTCTCCAAATTGCAGGCAATAAAAAACCCAGCCGAAGCTGTAATGCCGATCAGTTAAAGCCAAAGCGATCGGTTGAAGGATCCTTCAGAGCTGTC